>SKSP01000191.1 GCA_007122945.1 Ilumatobacteraceae bacterium
CGCACAGGCGCTTGGTCTGGCAGAACACGAGGACCTTCTGGATGCCCTGGCTGATCGCGCCGACCACCTTGTCCTTGTCCATGTGGTGCACGGCGAGCCACAGGTGGTGCATCGTGCCGACCGTGTCGGTGGCGGCGTCGATCGCGACCTCGACCGGGTCGTCGAGGTAGTGGCGGATCAGGTGCCCGACGTCGCCGTCGAGGGTGGCCGAGAACAGCATCGTCTGGCGGCGGCCGGTGCAGTGCCGCAGGATCCACTCGACCTGCGGGGTGAACCCGTCGTCGGCCATCCGGTCGGCCTCGTCGAGGCACATCAGCTCGACACCGCCGAGGTCGACCTCGCCCGACTTGATCAGGTCGATCAGGCGCAGCGGCGTGGCGACGACCAGCTCGACGCCCTTGGCCAGCTCGTCGACCTGCTCGTGCCGGCTGGCGCCGCCGTAGACGGCGAGCACGCGCATGCCGGCGTGCCGGGCGACGGGCTCGAGCACCTCGGTCACCTGCACGGCGAGCTCGCGGGTGGGCACCAGCACGAGGCCGGTCGGGCGGCTCGGCTCGGCCCGCTCGACGATGCGGGTGAGCATCGGCACCCCGAACGCGAGGGTCTTGCCCGAGCCGGTCTTGGCCCGGCCGCACACGTCGTGGCCCTGGAGCGCGACGGGGATCGCCTCGGTCTGGATGGCGAACGGCTGGGCGAACCCGGCGGCGGCGAGGCCGGCGTCGATGCGCTCGGGCACGCCGAGGTCGGCGAAGCCGGTTGGCGCCTCGACGGGCGGGAGGGCGTTGATCGCGGTCAGGTTGCCGGCGTCACGGTCGAAGTCGTCGTCGCGGTTGGCCGTCGAACGGCCCGGAGTGTGGCGCGAGGTGGGCGGACGACGCCGACGACGTGGCGCTCCTGGTCCGCCGCTCGGGCGCGTGGGGGGTCTCGTCATGATCCGACCAGGCTACCGGCGCACCCCGATGTCGGGCGGTGATGCCACGCTCGGTGCTTGTCGACGGGGCGTCGGTCCGGTAGGTTCGGGGTCGTGATCGCCACGCGCCGCGCCCTCCTCCTGCTTATGTAGGGCGAACGCGCACATACTCCGCGTCCGCCCGCCCCCCGCCGCCCCGGCCGGGGGCGCTTTCGTTTTTCCGGCCGGTGCCGGCCTCGCCCGACCCGCACGCACCCTGCACGCACCCCGCTCACATCCCGCACGCATCCCCACGCACCCCCACGCACCCGCTGATCGACCAGGAGCCCCACATGCCACCAAAGCCCGCCACCCCCGCCAAGATGCCGTTCGAGAAATACGCCCCCCACGTGCCGATCGTGCTCCACGACCGGACGTGGCCGAACGTGGTGATCGACCACGCACCGTTGTGGTGCTCGGTCGACCTGCGCGACGGCAACCAGGCGCTCATCGACCCGATGGATCCCGCCCGCAAGCTGAAGATGTTCACCGAGCTGGTGGCGATGGGCTTCAAGGAGATCGAGGTCGGCTTCCCCGCCGCCAGCCAACCCGACTTCGACTTCGTGCGTCAGCTGATCACCGACGACCTGATCCCCGACGACGTCCACATCCAGGTGCTCACCCAGTGCCGACCGGAGTTGATCGAGCGCACCTACGAATCGCTCGAGGGGGCGCCCCGCGCGATCGTCCACTTCTACAACTCGACCAACCCGCTCCAGCGCGAGGTGGTGTTCGGCCTCGACAGGGCGGGCATCGTCGACGTCGCCGTCAACGGCGCCAAGCTGTGCCGCAAGCTCGAAGAGACGATGGGCGCGACGTCGATCCGCTACGAGTACTCGCCGGAGAGCTTCACGCTGACCGAACCCGACTTCGCGATCGACGTCTGCGAAGCGGTGATGGACGTCATCGAGCCGCACGACGACCGGCCGATCATCCTCAACCTGCCCGCCACGGTCGAGTGCTATTCCCCCAACGTGTACGGCGACGTGATCGAGTGGTTCGGCCGCACGATCAGCCGCCGCGAGCAGGTCGTGCTCAGCCTCCACCCGCACAACGACCGCGGGTGCGCGGTGGCCGCCGCCGAGTTCGGCGTGATGGCCGGTGCCGACCGGGTCGAGGGCACGCTGTTCGGCAACGGCGAGCGGACCGGCAACGTCGACGTCGTCAACCTGGCGATGAACCTGTTCATGAACGGCGTCGATCCCGAGCTCGACATCAGCGACATCGACGCCCTGCGGCGGACCGCCGAGTACTGCAACCGACTGCCCGTCCACCCCCGTCACCCCTACGTCGGCGATCTCGTGTACACCGCGTTCTCCGGTTCGCACCAGGACGCCATCAAGAAGGGGCTCGACGCGCTCGACGAGAAGAAGGTCGACGGCGAGTACGAACGGTGGGGCGTCCCGTACCTGCCGATCGACCCGAAGCACGTCGGACGCACCTACGAGGCCGTCATCCGGGTGAACTCGCAATCCGGCAAGGGCGGCGTGGCGTACGTGATGAAGTCCGAGCACGGCTTCGACCTGCCGCGACGGATGCAGATCGAGTTCTCCAAGACGATCCAACACATCACCGAGGACACCGGCACCGAGATCAGCCCGGGCGTGATGTGGGAGGCGTTCCGCGCCGAGTACCTCCCCGACGAGCCGGCGCTGCGGCTGCGGAGCCACGAGCTCCACACCACGAGCGAGAACGGGACGGGCCGCACGAACATCAGCGCCCAACTCGAGGTCGACGGCGAGCCCGTCACCGTGCAGGGCAGCGGCGACGGTCCGGTCGAGGCGTTCGTCGCCGGCATCCGCGAGTCGCTCGGGGTCACTTTCGACGTCGTCGACTACGCCGAGCACGCGATGGGTCGCGGGGCCGACGCGACCGCGGTCGCGTACGTGGAGAGCGTCCGCGACGACGGCGAGGTGCGGTGGGGCATCGGGTCGGACCCGAACATCACGACCGCGTCGTTGCGGGCGGTGCTCTCGGCCGTCGAGCGCCAGCGCGATCACTGAGCCGATCACTGGCCCGGTCACCGGCCCGGTCACCGGCTCGACCGTTGGTCGGCCCACGGCCGCGTCCGGTCGCGTAGAGTCGTGCCGCATGGTGCTCCTGCGGCGACTCGTCCTGCTCGTCTCGATCGTCGGCGCCGGGGCGGCCGGCTACACCTGGTGGCAGCGGCGCGAGCGCCCGGCCGACCAGGTCCCCGAGTGGCCGCCGTTCCCCGACGCGACGCCCGCCGAACCGGTGCGCGGCTGGGTGCCGCCCGTCGACGGGGCCTGTCCCGCCGATCACCCGGTGAAGCTCAACGAGACGTCGGGCATCTTCCACCTGCCCGGCGGCCGGTTCTACGAGCGGACCATCCCCGATCGCTGCTACGCCAGTGCCGACGACGCCGAGGCCGACGGCTACCGTGCCGCCAAGGCCTGACCCGACCGATCACGTCCCGAGCATCTCGAGGAGGATGTCCCCGATGAAGGTGAATGTCGATTTCGACGTGTGTGCGTCCACCGGCGCCTGCATGCAGGTCTGCCCGGAGGTGTTCGAGGTCCGCAGCGACGGCTACCTCTACATCCTCCAGGAGGAGCCGCCCGCCGAGCTGCACGACCGGGTGCGTGAGGCGGCCGAGATGTGCCCCACGGGCGCCATCTCGCTCGAGGAGTGAACGACCCGTCGGGCTTCCACGCCCGGCTGGCGGCCGCCCACGAACGCAGCGGGTCGATGCTGTGCGTCGGCCTCGACCCCGACCCGGCTCGCTTCCCGACCGTCCTCGACGGCGCCCCCGACGCGATCGCGCGGTTCTGCATCGCGATCGTCGACGCGACCGCCGACCTGGTGTGCGCGTTCAAGCCGCAGTTCGCCCACTTCGCCGCGCACCGCGCCGAGGACCAGCTCGAGCGCGTCTGCCACCACATCCGAGCGCGGCACCCCGACGTGGTGCTCGTGCTCGACGGCAAGCGTGGCGACATCGGCTCCACGGCGGCGTTCTACGCCCGCGAGGCGTTCGGGCGCTACGGCGTCGACGCCGTCACGGTGAACCCGTACCTCGGCACCGACGCGGCGGTGCCGTTCCTCGAGCTGGGCGGCGTGATCGCGCTGTGCCGCACCAGCAATCCGGGCGCCGGCGAGCTCCAGGACCTGACGGTCGCCGACGGTCGGCCGCTGTACCTGCACGTGGCCGAGATGGTCGCCGAGCGCTGGACCCGACACGGCGACTGCGGGCTCGTGGTCGGCGCGACCTCGCCGACCGAGCTCGCCGGCGTGCGGTCGGTCGCGCCCGACCTGCCGATCCTGCTGCCCGGCGTCGGGGCCCAGGGTGGCGACCTGGAGGCCTCGGTGCGGGCCGGCGTCGACGGCGACGGCCGCAACCTGCTCGTGTCGAGCTCGCGGCAGATCCTGTACGCGTCGTCCGGCGACGACTTCGCCGACGCGGCACGGGCGGTCGCGCTCGCCACCCGAGACGCGGCGAACGCCGCGCTCGGCTGAGCCATCCACCGCCGCGCCGATCAGCCGGTCAGCGATCGCACGTCGAAGATGCCGGGCGCGTTCCGCAACGCCTCGAGCACCTCGGACGTGACCTCGACGGTCGGGGCGATCAGCATCACCGCAGTGCCGGCCTCCTCGGCCCGCCCGACGTCCATGTCGGCGATGTTGACGCCGGCGTCGCCGAGCAGCGTGCCGACGACGCCGATCACACCGGGACGATCGTCGTTGCCGACCATGATCATGTGGTCGGCGGGTGGCACGTCGAACGAGTGCCCGTCGACGCGGACGATGCGCTGCTCGTGCCGGCGACCCTGCAGCGTGCCGCTGATCGAATGCCCGCCGCCCGACATCGTGATCAGGTTGACGAAGTCGTCGGACGTGGTCGAGTTGACCTCGCGCACGTCGACGCCGTGCTCCTTCGCCAGCTGCGGGCCGTTCACGTAGGTGACCTGCTGGTCGCTGATGTCGCGGAAGAAGCCCTTCAGCGCGGCGAGCCCGAGGATGCGGGTGTCGTAGCCGCCGATGTCGCCCTCGAAGCTGATCTCGATCGACTCCGGCAGCGACCCGACCAGCGATGCGAACAGCCCGCCGAGTCGCTCGGCGAGGGGAAGGAACGGGCGCAGCGTCTCGTTCGCCTCGCCCGCGCTGACGTTGACGGCGAACGGCACGAAGTCGCCCGCCAGGGCGAGCTGCACCATGTCGGCGATCGTGTCGCCCGCCTTGTCCTGGGCCTCACGGGTGCTGGCGCCGAGGTGTGGGGTCACCACGACCTGCTCGAGCTCGAACAGCGGCGACGACGTGGTCGGCTCGGTGTCGAACACGTCGAGCGCGGCACCGGCGATCACGCCGTCGCGGACGCAGTCGGCGAGGTCGGACTCGACGACGATGCCCCCGCGGGCGACGTTGATCACCCGGAGCGTCGGCTTGGCCTTGACGAGCAGGTCGCGGTTGATCAGCCCGGAGGTCTCGGCGTTCTTCGGGAGGTGCACGGTGACGAAGTCGGACTCGCCGATCAGCTGGTCGAGCGGGAGCAGCTCGACGCCCATCGACCGGGCCCGGTCGGCCGACACGAACGGGTCGTAGGCGACGAGCCGCATCTGGAACGCCTTGGCCCGCTCGGCGACGAGCTTGCCGATGCGGCCGAGCCCGATGATGCCGAGCGTCTTGTCGGCGAGCTCGACGCCCTCCCAGCGGCTGCGCTCCCAGCGCCCCGCGACGAGCGCGGCGTGGGCCTGGGGCACGTTCCGGGCCTGGGCCAACAGCAGCGCGACGGTGTGCTCGGCCGCGGACACGATGTTGCTCTGCGGCGCGTTGACGACCATCACCCCACGACGGGTGGCGGCCTCGACGTCGACGTTGTCGAGGCCGATCCCGGCCCGGCCCACGACGACGAGGTCGGCACCGGCGGCGAGCACCTCGTCGGTCACGCGCGTGGCGGAACGGATGATCAGGGCGTGTGCACCTGCGACCCGGTCGAGGAGATCGGCCGGATCGAGACCGATGGCGACGTCGACGGTGTGGCCGGCCGCCCGGAGGCGGTCGAGTCCCCCGTCGGCGATCTCTTCGGTGACGAGGATGCGAGGCATGGGCGCATGCTTATCGCCCTGGGAGCCCGCGCACCAACGGGTTGTACGATCCGTCAACGCGCCGCGTCGCGCAGGACGACGCACGACGGGACGCGAACACGACCACGAACGGGGGCGACGCCGACATGACCCAGGGGAGTCTCGAGATCCGGACGCTCGAGCGGGCCGACGAGATGTCGGCCGTGGTCACCATGTTCCAGCAGGTCTGGGGGTCGGTCACACCGCTCGTCGGTGTCGAGGTCCTCCGGGCGATCGCCCACTCGGGCGGGTACGTCGCGGGGGCGTTCGAGCACGGCAACATCATCGGCGCCTCGTTCGGGTTCCTCGCCCGCCACGACGGCCGACCGGCGTTGCACAGCCACGTCACCGGCATCCTTCCGGGGGTCCAGCACAGCGGCGTCGGCCGGGCGATGAAGAACCACCAGCGCGCCTGGGCCGCCGAGCAGGGCCTCGAGTGGGTCACCTGGACCTTCGACCCGCTGGTGCGCCGCAACGCCTGGTTCAACCTCGAGGTGCTGCACGCCCGGGTGGCCGAGTACCTCGTCGACTTCTACGGGCCGATGAGCGACGCCGTGAACCGCCAGGACGAGACCGACCGCCTGCTGGTCGCCTGGCGGGTACCCGGCGACACGGCCGGCGACACCGGCGACACCGGCGACACGGACGCGACGGACGCCACGGGCGCCACGGGCGCCACGGGCGACGACGCCGGCGGTTCGGACGACCCCATCGAGGTCGACACGCCGGAGGACATCGTGAAGTTGCGCCGCACCGATCCGAACGCGGCGATGGAGTGGCGGCACCGGGTGCGCGCCGAGCTCGGCCGCCGACTGGACGCGGGCGCCCGCGTCGTCGGTTTCACCCGCGAGGGCGCCTACCTGGTCGTCGGGGGCCCCGGGTGAGCGGTCGCCTCGTCGCGGTCGAGCTGCGCCGGCTGGCGCTCCCGCTCGTCACGCCGTTCCGGACCAGCTTCGGCTCCGAGCACGACCGCGAGGTGCTGCTCGTCCGGGTCGTGCTCACCGTCGACGGCACCGAGACCGAGGGCTGGGGCGAGTGCGTCGCGCTCCGCGAGCCGGTGTACTCGGCGGAGTTCGTCGACGCCGCCGAGCTCGTGCTCGCCGAGCACCTCGTGCCGCGACTCGTTCGCGACGGGCCGCTGACGGCGGCCGACGTCGCCGGACGGCTCGCACCGGTCAAGGGTCACCCCATGGCGAAGGCGGCGATCGAGATGGCGATCCTCGACGCCGAGCTGCGCCACCGCGGCGTCGGCCTCGCCCGCCACCTCGGCGGGACGGCCGATCGCATCCCGAGCGGCGTCAGCGTCGGCATCTTCGACACGACGGACGCGCTGCTCGCCGCCGTACAGGGCTACGTCGACGACGGCTACGCCCGCATCAAGCTGAAGATCGAACCCGGGTGGGACCTCGAACCGGTGCGTCGGGTGCGCGAGCTGATCGGCCCCGACATGGGGCTCCAGGTCGACGCCAACACGGCGTACGGCCGGTCCGACATCGACCACCTGTGCCGGCTCGACGAGTTCGGGCTGCTGCTGATCGAGCAGCCCTTCGCCGAGGAGGACCTCCTCGGCCACGCGCAGCTCGCCCGGGCGTCGTCGACGCCGGTGTGCCTCGACGAGTCGCTCGTGTCGCTGGCGACCGCCGCCGACGCCGTCGAGCTCGGCGCCGTCGACGTCATCAACATCAAGCCCGGCCGCGTCGGCGGGTACCTCGAGGCCCGCCGGATCCACGACCTCGGGGTCGAGCGCGGCATCCCGGTGTGGTGCGGGGGGATGCTCGAGACCGGGATCGGACGCGCCGCCAACGCGGCGCTCGCCTCGCTGCCGGGATTCACCCTGCCGGGCGACATCAGCGCCGCCAGCCGGTTCTACGCCCGCGACATCGTGACGAACCCGATCGAGGTGGTCGACGGCCACGTGGCGGTGCCGACCGGCGCCGGCCTCGGCTTCGACCTCGACCGCGACCACCTCGCCACCGTCACCACCCGCACCCGTCCGCTCGACCTGCCAGGCGAGCTGCACGTCGACCGGTAGCATCCGCGGGCATGTCGCACCGCTTCTTGTCCGACGAGTGGATGGATGCCGCTCGCGCCATCCGGACCAAGTACGAGGGTCGGGCCACCGAGGTCACCCAGGTCATCCGGATCAACCAGGTGATCACCGACGTCCCCTTCGGCGAGGGGACGGTCCACAGCTACCTCGACACCTCGTCGGGGCGGCTGGTGATGGAGCTCGGCGAGCTCGACGACGCCGACGCCACGGTCACGACCGACTACCTGACCGCCAAGGCGTTGTTCGTCGATCAGGACCCGGCGGCCGGGATGCAGGCGTTCATGGCCGGCAAGGTCAAGGTGCAGGGCGACATGATGAAGCTGATGGCGATGCAGACGGCACTGCCCAACGACGAGACCGCTCAGCAGGTGGCCGACGAGATCAAGGCGATCACCCAAGCGTGACCGCCGCGTGACCGCCGGGTGATCGCCGGGTGATCGCCGGGCGACCCGTCAGTCGGCCGGCGGCTGCACCCAGTCGCCGAGGGCGTCGGCGAGGTCGCCGACGGTCCACGGCTCGTTGCGCTCCACCGTCTCGGCCATCTGCCACGACGCGACCCGCTTGACGACACCGCCCTGCACGAAGAAGGTCTCGCCGGTGAACGGGCAGTCCGCCGTGCTCAGGTACGCGACGAGCGGTGCGATGTTGGCGGGGTCCCACTCGTCGAACCCGTCCTCCTTGGGCGCCATGATGTCGCCCAGGCCGGGCGTGGCCAGCGTCAGCCGGGTGCGCGCACCGGGTGCGATGCAGTTCGAGGCGACGCCGTAGCGCGTGAGCTCCTTGGCGATGATCTGGCTGAACGTGGCGATGCCCGACTTGGCCGCGCCGTAGTTGCTCTGACCCGGGTTCGAGAACAGCCCGGAGGTGGACGAGGTGTGCACGAGGTTGCGGCGCTTCTGACGACCCGCCTTGAACTCCTCGCGCCAGTACGCGGCGGCCCAGCGCGTCGGGGCGAAGTGGCCCTTCAGGTGGACCTTGATGACGGCGTCCCATTCCTCCTCGGTCATGTTGACGAGGACCCGGTCCCGCAGGATCCCGGCATTGTTGACGAGGATGTCGAGGTCGCCGAACGACTCGATCGCCGCGTTCACCAACCGCTGGGCGCCCTCCCAGTCGGCGACGTCGTCGCCGTTGGCGACGGCCTCGCCGCCGGCGTCGCGGATCTCGGCGACGACCTGCTCGGCGGGGGTGCGGTCGCTCCCCTCGCCGTCGTTGGCGGCGCCGAGGTCGTTGACGACCACCTTGGCGCCCTCGGCGGCGAAGTACAGCGCGTGCTCTCGACCGATCCCGCGCCCGGCGCCGGTGATGATGGCGACGCGTCCCTCGAGTGCTCCCATGTGCGGCCCTTCCTCTCACCGGCGGCACAGTCGCCGCCACGTTGGGACGGCACCGTAGTGATCAGAGGAACGTCACGTCGATTTCCGTGCCGCGCGGCAAGAGCTCGCCCACGGGTACCGGCTCCCCGTCGAGGGTCGCCTCGACGAACTCGCCGTCGCTGGCGCCGAACACGAGGTTGGCGACGAGGCCGGTCTCCTCGAGCAGGGCCTCGGCCTCGGGGAACGTCAACCCGGTGAGGTCGGGCATCGCAACGACGTCGGGCCCGAGCGAGATCGTCACGGTCACCTCGGCGCCGCGGTCGACCTCGGCGCCGGCTTCGGGGTCCTGGGCGATCACGAGACCGGGCGGCACGTCGTCGTCGAAGTCCTCCTCGGGGCCGGCCAGGACGAGCCCGAGCTCGGCGAGCGTCGTCACGACCGAGGGCAGATCGGCCCCCGCCAGATCGGGGACGATCCGGGGTTCGGGACCGAGCGATCCGACCACGAGCACCTCGGTGTCGGGTTCGACCTCGGCGCCCGCGACGAGATCGGGTGCGTCGACGACCGACCACTCGATGACCCGGTCGGCGGGGACGACCTCGTCGAAGCGCTGCTCGGTGACGGGGACGAGCGCCAGCCCTTCGAGCGTGGCGACGGCGTCGACCAGGGTGCGGTCGCGCAGCTCGGGGAGCTCGCGCAGGACCGGCCCCTCGCTGACGACCAGCAGGAACGGTTCGCCCCGCGCCAGTCGCTCACCGGCGACGGGGACGGTCCGGATGACGTGCCCGGCGCGCGGTTCGTCGTCGCTGCGCGCGAGGTCGATCTGGAGGTCCCACTCGAAGTCGGCGATCTCCAGCAGGGCGACCGACTGCTCCTCGCCGACGAGATCGGGGACGTCGAACGACGGCGTGGAGAACAGCTGCACGGCGAGGAACACCAGCCCGATCAACGCGGCGAGCACGACGAGGGGGATCGCGACGACCAGGACACGGCCGCCGCGCCGCTTCTCGTCCGGTGGCGGCCCGACCCGGCCCGGCACCGGCGCGGCCGGGGGACCGCCCGGCGGCACGGCATCCGCGGCCGACGGATCGTCGACGTCGAGCACCACGATGTCGACCGGCGTCGTCCCGCCCGGGCCGACC
>SKSP01000466.1 GCA_007122945.1 Ilumatobacteraceae bacterium
CCGGCCGCGCTCGACGCCCCGACGGTCGTCGTCGCGTCGGGCGCCGGTCCCGAGGCTGGTCCGGGTGCGGGGTCCGTCCCGTGGCAGACCGCCCATGGCGTCGTCCTGGCGGAGCTGCCCGCGTCGCTCGACGTGGCACCGGACGCAGTCACGTTGATGGACTGGCGCGCGCCCAGCGCCGTCGCGCCGGCACACGGCGACCCACCGAGCTTCTGTTACGTGGTGCCCGTCCACGACGGCTGGCTGGTGGAGGAGACCGTGCTCGCCGCCACACCGGCGGTCCCTCCCGAGCGGCTCCGAGCCCGTCTCGAGCACCGACTGGGCGTCGACGGCCCGGTGATCGTCGCCGACGCGGTCCGGGTGGAGGAGGTCCGCATCCCGATGCGTGTGACCGGCCGGCCGGACACGGACCCGGGCACCCTCGTGCGGTTCGGCGCCGCGGCGGGCTTCGTGCATCCCGCGACGGGCTATTCGGTCGCCGCCTCGCTCCGGGCGGCGTCCCGGGTCGCCCGGGCGATCGCGGCGGGGGCCGACGTGCACGCCGCCGTGTGGCCGCGCCCGCAGCGTCGAGCCCGGGTGCTGCACGACTACGGCCTCGACGCCCTCCTGCGGCTCGATGCCGGCGAGACGGCGGCGTTCTTCGACGCCTTCTTCGACGCCTGCGTCGGACTGCCGGTCGAGCGGTGGGCGGGCTACCTGCGGGTCGACACCACGCCCGGCGAGGTCGCCCGGGTCATGGCTCGGGTGTTCCGGCGAGCTCCCTGGCCGGTTCGACGTCGTCTGATGGCGGGGGACCCGCGGGTGCTGCGGCGTCTCGCTGCCGCTTCGTGACCGAGTACCGCACGGCGAGCACCCAGCCGACGGCGACCGACGTGGCGAAGATGAACCACTGCACCGCGTACGACAGGTGCGACCCCTCGCTCAGGTCGGGGCGGATGACGGGCTCGGGGAAACCCGGTTGCTCGGCGGGGGTCGAGTCGAGCAGGTCGACGTAGACCGGGACCAGGTCGCCGTCGATCTGGGGTGCCAACCGGTCGATGTCGATGCGCTGGACCTCGGTGAGGACGCCGCCGGCCGGGTCGGTGAGCTGGCCGGTGCGGCGCTCCTGCGACGGCCGCACGACGCCGTGCACAGCGACCTCGCCGGCCGGTGCGGCCGGGACGTCGATGCCGAGCGGCACGAACCCGCGGTTGACGATCAGGGCTCGGCCGTCGGGGAGCGTCATCGGAGTGGCCACGTTCACGCCGGCGCGGCCGTTCTGTGACCGGTTGACGACGAGGAACTGCTCGCCGGGGCGGTATGTCCCCGTGGCGACGACGGTGCGCCACTCGAGGTCGCGGATCGCCGCGTCGCCGGCGCCGCCGTCGGGGGCCGTGTCGCGCAGGAGCAGGTCGAGCCGTTCGACCGGTTCGTCGGACCGCGCGACGACCCGTTCGTTGAACTCTCGGCGCGCGTCGAGCCGTTCGAGCTGCCACAACCCGAGGTTGATCATCACCACGATCCCGGCGACGACGAGGAGGTGGAAGGCGATCCAGCGCGGATGGAGCAGGAACCGGTACATCGCACCGACGACGGTACCGGCGTCGGACCGGCTCGCGACCGCGCCGGGCGTCGGCGCTACCGTTCCCGCCCGTGGGACCCGAGGACGTGACGACCGACTGGATGGCGACGACGCTCGGTGGCGAGATCGGTGCGCTCGAGATCGAACGGATCGGCGACGGTCTCGTCGGGATGAACCTGCGGGTCCGTCTCGTCGACGCCGACCCCGCGCTGCCGTCCTCGGTCGTGATGAAGCTGCCGTCGCCCGACCCGACGAGCCGGGCCACCGGCATCCAGCTCCGCAACTACGAACGTGAGGTGCGGTTCTACCTCGATGTCGCTCCCACCGTCGAGATCCGCGTGCCGCACTGCCATCACGGTCAGTGGGACCCGGAGTCCGGCGACTTCGTGCTCGTCCTCGAGGACATGGCGCCGGCGGTGCAGGGCGACCAGATCGCGGGCTGCGACGTGGACGCCGCCGCGCTCGCCGTCGAGGAGCTCGCCAAGCTGCACGGTCCCCGTTGGGACGATCCGACGCTGCACGACGTGGACTGGCTGAGCCGCCGGACCGGCCCCGAGGACGTCGAGATGCTGCAGGGGCTGTGGTCGATGGTCTTCCCCGGCTTCTGCGCCACCTTCGAGTCGTACCTGACGCCCGAGGCGCGTGGCGTGCTCACCGAGTTCGCCGACCGGCTCGGCCCGTGGCTCGACGGCCGTGGTGGGCCGCTCGCCGTCACCCACGGCGACTATCGGCTCGACAACCTGTTGTTCGGCACCGGGGAGGGTGGCCCACCGGTGACCGCGGTCGACTGGCAGACGCCCGGCCACGGTCCGCCGGTCTCGGACCTGGCCTACTTCCTCGGAGCGGGTCCCGTCCCCGCCGACCGGCGGGCCCACGAGGCCGAACTCGTCGGGCTGTACGCGGACGCGCTCGGCGGCCGCTACGGCGTCGACGTGGACCGGGGGTGGCTGTGGGGCCAGTACCGGCGCGAGGCGTTCGCCGGCGTGGTGATGGCGGTGATCGCGTCGCAGATCGTCGGCACGAACGAGCGCAGCGAGGCGATGTTCGCGGCGATGGCGACCCGCCACCTCCAGCACGCCCTCGACCTGGACGCGCTCGCGACGATCTGAGCGAGTGGATCGCTCGGCCTGGCGGGCCCGACCCTCTTCGTCGCGCTGGATCGCGCCGGGGCGCGTTCTCGCGCGACCAGGACGGGACGCGGGACGGGCTGGGTTCGGCCGGGATGGTGCGGTAGACCGGTGGGATGGAGCTGCCGGATTTCCACATCGAGCACTCGGAGAAGATCGAGTGGATGATCGAGACGAAGGGGTACGCGGTCGAGCCCGTCGGGGCGGACCCGAGCACCGATCCGCCGAGCCCGGCGTACACGTACACGATCGGGGTCCCGGCTGCGGTCGGGTTCCCCGAGATCGCCGTGTTCGGGCTCACCCCGGTCGCCAGCGCGGGTCTGCTCGACCTGGTCGTGGGCGCCTGCCGGGGCGGCACCGAGATCCCGCTCGGCATCGAGCTGGTCGGGCTGCTCGACAACGACCTGCGGTGCCTGTTCGCGCCGGTCGAGGTGGAGACGTGGGCCCCGATGTTCGGCACCGCCGTGGCGTGGTACCGCGGTGAGCCGTTCGAGCTCGTCCAGATGATGTACCCCGACCGCAACGGCTTCATGCCGTACGAGGCGGGATTCGACCAGCGCCTCCGCTATGCCCAACCCGTGATCGGTGATCTCGGGGGATGACCATCGCCGGCGACGGACCGGCGGGGTCGGGCGCGTGACCGCACCCGAGGTGCTGATCGCCGCCGACGACCGGACGGGCGCCCTGGAGGTGGCGGGGTCGGCCGCTGAGGCCCTCGGGGCGATCGTGCCGGTCGTGGTCGGCACGGATCGACTCGGCGTCGGGTCCGAGGGCAGCTCGGGCGAGGTGGTCGTGGTCGACCTGGCGTCGCGGCACCTCCCTCCCGCGGCCGCCCACCGGCTGGCGCAGGAGCTCGACGGGCTGTCGGCGGGGCGCCACGTGCACAAGATCGACTCGACCCTGCGGGGCAACTGGGCCCACGAGCTGGTCGCCCGAGCGGCGCGGGGGAGTCGCCCCGTCCTGCTCGTCCCGGCGCTCCCGGCACTGGGCCGGACCTGTGTCGGCGGGGTCGTCCTGGTCGACGGGCGTCCTGTCCACGAGGGCCCCGCCGCCGACGATCCGGCCGCGCCACCGGTGTCGTCGCGCCCGGCCGATCTCCTTTCAGCGGCCGGCGCGTCCGCCGTTCGGCAGCTCTCCCCGCGAGACGTCGAGGCGTGGGCGGACGACCCGGTCGGGATCGCCGTGTGCGACGCCGCGAGCGAGGCTCAGCTCGCGTTCGCGGTGCGGTCGGTGCTGCACCGCCCCCACGTGTTGCTCGCCGGGACGTCCGCCGTCGTGCGCTACGTCGTCGAGTCTCGCCGTCGCGACGCAGCGAGGGGGCCCGCATCGAACCCGGCGCCGGTCCGGCCGACGGCGTCGTCGTGTCTCGTGGTGTGCGGCAGCCTCCACCCGGTCGCGCGCGAGCAGGTCATCGACGCCGGCCGGCACGGTGCGCACGTGCTGACCGACGGCGCGCCGGTCGGGGAGGCGCCGGCGGACGGGCGCCCGGTGATCCTGCTCACCCCGCCGCGACCATCCGGTCGGATCGACTCGAACGTGTCGTCCGTCGTGGCGACCGGGCTCGCCCGACGCTCCCGTGAGCTCGCGGCGCAGCTCGGCGTCGACGCGACGATCGTGATCGGCGGTGACACCGCCGCCGCCGTGCTCGGCGACGGCGACGTCCACGTCGGCGGGCTCGTCGCTCCCGGTGCACCGTGGACCGTCACGGACGACGGTCGCCTCGTCGTCACCCGCGCCGGCGGGTTCGGTGGTCCGGACGCACTCCGGCGGCTGATCGAGGCCACACTGGGGGCATGACCGAGCCGGAGCCCGAGACGGCTCACTCCCGGCCGCCGATGGCGGTCACGATGGGTGACGCATCGGGTGTCGGCCCCGAGATCGTGCTCCGCCGCGCCGCGCAGGGCGCGCTCCGCGATGCCGGCGTGGTGGTCTACGGAGACGCCGAGATCCTCCGTCACGGTGCCCGCCTGCTCGACGTCGACGTGCCGATCCGCGTGCTCGACGAGCCAGCGCACGCGACGGCCGGCGGACTCGACGTCGTGGATCTCGGGCTGCTCACCGCCGAGGATCATCGCCCCGGCGAGCTCGACGCCGCGTCGGGTGCCGCCGCGCGCGTGTACGTCGAGCGGGCCACGCGAGATGCGCTCGCCGGGCAGGTGGCCGGTGTCGTGACGATGCCGATGAACAAGGAGGCGACCCAGCTGTCGGACCCGGCCTTCGTCGGGCACACCGAGCTGATCGCCGGACTCTGCGGCGCGGAGCGGGTGACGATGATGCTGACCAACGGTGACCTCGCCGTGACCCACGTGAGCACCCACTGCTCGCTGCGCGAGGCGATCGAGCGGGTCCGCGCCGATCGGGTGCTCGACGTGATCGAGCTCACCGACGCCACGTTGCGCCGGTTCCTCGAACGGCCCCGGGTCGCGGTGTGCGGTGTGAACCCGCACGCCGGCGAGCACGGGCTGTTCGGCAGCGAGGACGCCGATCACGTCGCGCCGGCCATCGACGAGGCCCGACGCCGGGGGATCGAGGCGTCCGGGCCGCACCCGGCCGACACGGTGTTCTTCCAGGCGGTCCACCGCGACCGCTACGACGCGATCGTGTGCATGTACCACGACCAGGGGCACGCCCCGATGAAGCTGCTCGCGTTCGAGAGCGGCGTGAACGTGACGCTCGGGCTCCCGATCATCCGCACGTCGGTCGACCACGGGACCGCGTTCGACATCGCGTGGACGGGTGCGGCCTTCGTCGGTTCGCTCGACCACGCCCTCGACTACGCGGTGAGGCTGGCCGGCGGTTCGTCCGGACCGGCCGGCGCCGGTGCCCGATCCGCGTAGTCGGCCCACCCCCACTCGACGCCGTGCTGGTCGAGCAGGTCGAGGAACGGGTCGGGTGGGAGCGCCTCGGGACCGACCACGCCGACGGCCGACCAGACCCCCGACGCCATCAGCTCGATGGCGACCGCCGGCATCACCGCCGTCTGCCACACGACGGCCTGGTGGCCGAACTCGCGCATCGACCAGGCGTTGTCGACCACGTGGTACACGTACACCTCGCGCGGCGAGCCGTCGGTGCCCGTGCCCCGCACCCACGTACCGGCGCAGGTACGGCCCGTCATCTGCCCGCCGAGCGTCGCCGGGTCGGGGAGCGTGGCGGCCACGACATCGCGCGGCGACACCCGGACGCCGCGCACCTCGATCGGCTCGGTCGAGTGGAGCTCGAGCTTCTGCAGGGTCTTGAGCACGTCGATGAACTCCTCGCCGAGGCCGTACTTGAACGTCACCCGGTCGACGTCGATCCAGCGCGGCATCAGGATCACCTCCTCGTGCTCGACGTTGACGCACTGCAGCGCGCCGATGCCGTCGGGGAACGTGAAGACCTCCGGCTCGCTGAACGGCTCGGTGGTGTACCAACCGCGTTCGCGCTCGTAGATCACCGGCGGGTTCAGGCACTCCTCGATCGTGGTCCAGATCGAGAAGGTCGGCGCGAAGTCGTAGCCCTCCACCACCAGATCGGCACCGTCCCGTACACCGATCTCGTCGATGTGGGAGAACAGGTGGTCGGCCGCGTACCGGGCCGCGACGTCCGAGAATCCGGGCTCCACCCCCATGCCGACGAGCGCCATCAGGCCCCGGTTCTTCCACACCGGGTGCTGGGCGAACTGGCCGTCGCCCAGCCGGACGCCGCACTTCTCGTAGGGCCGCTCGGGGTGCGGCTGCGACAGGTGCATCGCCATGTCGACGTAGTGGCACCCGGCGAGGAACGCCCCGTCGAAGATCGGCGGGTTGAAACGTGGGTCGCACGCGTTCAGGATCACGTCGGCGCGAACGGAACGGGCGAGCGCGGCGACGGCGGCCTCGTCGGCCGCATCGACGGTGGCCGCGACGATGCGGTCGCCCTCGTCGTTGGCCGTTGCGGTGGACACGGCGACCTCGGCGCGGGCCAGGTCGATGTCGGCGACGGTGATGTGCTCGTACGCTTCACGCTTCGAGACGATCGCCACGAACGCAGAACCGACGCCACCGGAACCGACCACGAGCACGCGCACCCGATCAACGTAGCCTCTGCCGAGATGACCGATCCCCCCACCGACGCCCTCCCCGTCACCGGGGCCTGGCTGCCCGGTGACCCGCCGGGACGGCGCCGGTTCTTCACGTTCGCGTCCGACCGTCGGTTCGCCGTCGAGGGCGGCCGGACGTTGTCCGACGTCACGATCGCGTACGAGACGTGGGGCGAGCTCGACGAGACCGCCTCCAACGCGATCTTGATCTGCCACGCCTGGACGGGCGACAGTCACGCCGCGGGCCGGGCCGACCGGGGGCACCTGGCGCCGGGCTGGTGGGACGGCATGATCGGCCCGGGTCTGGCGATCGACACGAACCGCTGGTTCGTCGTGTGCTGCAACGTGCTCGGGGGGTGCCAGGGCTCGACCGGCCCGGCGTCACCCCACCCGGTCGACGGCAAGCCGTACGGGTCGCGCTTCCCGGTGGTGACGATCCGCGACATGGTCCGCGCCCAGGCCCGGTTGATGCCCCACCTCGGCATCGACTCGTGGCACACCGTGATCGGTGGCTCGATGGGCGGCATGCAGGTGCTCGAGTGGGGGATCACGTACCCCCGACGGGTGCGCGGGATCATGCCGATCGCGGCGTGCATGCAGGCGACCGCCCAGCAGATCGCCTGGGGTGCGATCGGGCGCCGGGCGATCCGCCTCGACCCGCGCTGGCGCGGCGGCGACTACTACGACGCCGACCCCGGAGACGGCCCGTGGGAGGGGCTCGAGATCGCCCGCCAGGTCGCCCAGGTGACGTTCCGCAGCGACAACGTGTTCACCGACCGGTTCGGCCGCGAGCTCGCCGATCGCAGCTCGTTCGGCGACACGTACGAGCTGTGGCAGCGGTTCGAGGTCGAGCGCTACCTCGAGTACCACGGGATCAAGCTCGTGCGCCGGTTCGACGCCAACAGCTATCTCTTGATCGGCAAGGCGATGGACCTCCACGACGTCGCCCGGAACCGGGGTTCGCTGACGGCCGCGATGCGGCGGATCACCGTCCCGTCGCTGGCGATCGGCATCTCGAGCGACATGCTGTACCCCTCGTACCAGCAGCGCCAGATCGACGAGATCCTCACGCACGTCGGCACGCCGAGCCACTACCACGAGATCGACTCGCCGCACGGGCACGACGCGTTCTTGATCAACCTCGATCAGCTCGCCGAGCCGATCGCGGCGTTCCTCGATCGGGCCGAGCCGAGCTGAGCCGGCCGGTCGGCCCGGATCAGACGTTCAGCAGGTCGTCGAGGGAGTCGACGGCCCGGCTCGAGGCGGGCATCCGCACCGCCATCATCGAGCCGGCGTCGTGGACGGGGCGGAGCAGGAACACGGCCTTGCGCCGCGGCGGGTCCGGTGAGCGGGCGGCCACCCGCCAGATCCCCGTGCCGGCCCGACCGACGAACGATCGGCGGGACGCGGCGATCTCGCCGTCCTCGGTGACCCGGAACCGGTACTCGTGCCAGCGGCCCTGGGTGTTCCCGTGGTCGTCGATCAGTTGGGCGCGGCAGATGAACCGCTGGCCGTCCTTGGAGACCCAGTGCGGCTCCATCCGGAACGCCACCCAGATGAGCGCGCCCCCGAGCACCACCACACCGATGAGGGTCAGCAGGTCCGATCCGGTCATTGCACCGTGGAGTGTGCCCGACGCCGGCAGCTTCGGCCACACTCGGCGGATGCCAGAGGGCCTGGAGGTCGAGATCTACCGGCGTGCCGCGGTTGCGCTCGTCGGCCGCCGCATCAGCCGGCTGACCGTCGACGACCGGATCGCGGAGGCCGACGTGGCCGACGCGCTGCCGGGATGCTCGTTCCAGGCTGCTCGGCGCATCGGCAAGCTGCTGCTGCTCGACACCGATGGGCCGACCGTCGGGCTGCACTTCGGGATGACCGGGCGCATCGTGGTCGACGACGACGCACCGATCGAGGAGCTCGTGTACGGCAGCCATCGTGACGACCCGGCGTGGGACCGGTTCGTCGTCGACCTCGTCGATGGCGGTCGGGCCAGGGTCAACGACCCGAGACGATGGGCGTCGGTCACCCTCGACCCGGACACCTCGGCGCTCGGCCCGGACCTCCTGGCGCTCACCGCCGACGACGTGCGTGCCGCGGTCGCGGGCCGTCGAGCGCCGGTCAAGGCGGTCCTGTTGGACCAGCGCCGGATCGCCGGGTTGGGGAACCTGTGCGTCGACGAGGTCCTGTTCGACGCCGGCATCGATCCCCGCCGACCCGGGGGCGAGCTGGACGACGAGGACGTGGTGGCGCTGCACCGGTCGATGGCGACGTGCCTGCCGGCGATGCTGGCACGCGGCGGGAGCCACTGCGGCTCAGTGTCGCCCGACGTCCGCGCCGAGCTCCCTCCGTGTCCGCGCGACGGCGCGAATCTGCGTCGGGCGGTGGTGGGCGGCCGCTCGACCGTGTGGTGCCCGTCGCATCAGCGATGACCGGCCGTGGTCCCGGTGGCACACTGTGCGGATCGTGTCCCTCCTGATCACGCCCAGCCTGATGACGCCCAGCCTGATCACGCCCAGCCTGATGACGCCCAGCGAGCAGCCCGCCGTCGATCTGCTCGCCGTCGATCTGCTCGCCGTCGGCGATGCCGGTTCGACCCGCACCGTGCTGGCCGCGATCGCGTTCCTGGTCGCGATCGGGGTCGGCCTCCTGGTGCTCGCCGGTTGGTTGATCCGGGCGACCCGGGCCGACCCCGAGGTGCTCGCCCCGCTCGAGTTGATGGGCGACCGGACGTGGCGGCGATCGGACCCGGTCTGGCAGCGCCGACGACTCGACGAGGCCCGCCCCGGTGGTGCCGAGCCGCTCGATCCGATGGCACCTCCTCCCGATCGCGACGACGAGTTCGACCTCGGCCCGCAGCTCGGGGATTTCAGCGACTTCGACGACCTCTTGCGCACGCTCGGCGTCGCGCTCGACGATGCAGCCCCCGACCAGCGAGGCGATGCCGACATGGGCCCACCGCCCGACGCTCCCGACGTCGTCGAGGTCGGTACCGGTGCCGGTGACGACCACGATGCCCGTGATGATGCTCGTGATGCTCGTGATGATGCCGACATCGATGCGGTGGTCGATGCGGTGGTCGATGCGGTCGTGGCCGGTGACGATTCCGGTGACGATTCCGACCTCGACGCCGACGTCGTCGCGGACGAGACAGCGCCCGTGGGTCTCGATCGGTACGATGAAGAACATGGCAACGCTCGACGTCGAGGAGATGATCGCCCGGTTCCGTGAGCGTGCGGACGCGGTGAAGCGGCGCCCCCTGCCCCCGGTGGCGGGGGAGGAGCGCAAGCACTTCATCCAGCAGGCCGAAACGGACTTTCGCGACTTCGCCATGATCGGCGATGCCGAGGCCAGCCTCGAGGACGGCATCTTGACCCTTCGGGTCGACCTCCGCCCGGAGGACCAGCGGGGCTGACGACCGCCCGCCGCAACTTGTCCGGTCGGCCGGACCGGCTGGTATTCTCGTCATCCACACGCGGACGTGGCTCAGTTGGTAGAGCATCACCTTGCCAAGGTGAGGGTCGCGGGTTCGAATCCCGTCGTCCGCTCCACGCGAGAGACGCGAAACGCCTGCTCAGGACCTCGGTCTCGGGCAGGCGTTGTCGCGTGGGGCTTCGTCGTTGGCCATGAGTCGGCCATGTCTTGTCCATGTCTCGTCCGTGTGACGCGGGCCGTGGAGTGCACAACGCGCCGGCGTCTCGCGATCGCGGTGGACGCGCGCATCCGGCTCTGTCGGTGGCGACTGGAATCGCCCACGGGCGGCGGGCAGCCGCAGACCTGAACAC
>SKSP01000102.1 GCA_007122945.1 Ilumatobacteraceae bacterium
CCGACGACGCCACGCTGTTCCCCGCCGACGTGCCGATCGAGCACGACGTGTGGATGAGTCACTTCGACGCGATCACCGAGCCGCCCCCCGGCTTCCGGGCGACGGCGTCCACCCCCGACGCACCGGTCGCCGCGCTCGAGAACGGTGAGCGTCGGATCTGGGGCGTCCAGTTCCACCCCGAGGTCGCGCACTCGCCGTACGGGATGTCGGTGTTGCGGACGTTCCTGCACCAGCTCGCCGGGTGTTCGCCGACCTGGAAGATGAGCTCGATCGTGGACGAGCAGGTCGAACGGATCCGCGCCCGGATCGGCGAGGGTCGGGCGATCTGCGCGCTGTCGGGCGGTGTGGACTCGTCGGTCGCCGCCGCGCTGGTCCACGAGGCGATCGGCCACCGGCTCACGTGCGTCCACGTCGACACGGGGCTGATGCGCAAGGGCGAGTCCGAGCAGATCCTCGAGACCTACGGCCGCAACATGGACCTCGAGCTGATCTTCGTGGACGCCGGCGAGCGGTACTTCGCGGCGCTCGAGGGCGTCACCGAACCGGAGGCCAAGCGCAAGGTGATCGGCGAGCTGTTCGTGCGGATCTTCGAGGAGAACACCGGTGGGCTCACCGAGGCCGAGTACCTCGTGCAGGGGACCCTGTACCCCGACTTGATCGAGAGCGGCGGCGCCGACGGGTCGGCCGACGTCATCAAGAGCCACCACAACGTCGGCGGGCTCCCCGAGGACATGACGCTGCAGCTCGTCGAGCCGCTGCGCGACCTCTTCAAGGACGAGGTGCGCAAGCTCGGCCTCGAGCTCGGACTGCCCGAGGAGATGGTCTGGCGCCAGCCGTTCCCCGGCCCCGGCCTCGGCGTGCGGATCATCGGCGAGGTCACGCCCGAGAAGGTCGCCATGTTGCAAGAGGCCGACGCGATCGTCCGCGAGGAGATCACCTGGGCGGGGCTCGAGCGCGAGATCTGGCAGGCGTTCGCCGTGCTCCCCGACATCCGCTCGGTGGGGGTGATGGGCGACGAGCGCACCTACGGGCACCCGATCATCGTCCGCGCCGTGACCAGCGACGACGCGATGACGGCCGACTGGGCGCGGCTGCCGTACGAGCTGCTGGAGAAGATGTCGAGCCGCATCATCAACGAGGTGGCCGGCATCAATCGGGTGGCCTACGACATCACGTCGAAGCCGCCCGGCACGATCGAGTGGGAATAGCGGCCGGGAAAGTTTCGCGACACGTTCGCAACGTGTTCGTCACAATCGCTACACTCCGGAAGATCATGCCGAAGCGAACTCTCCGCGCCCTCGCGGTCGTCGGGTCCCTGATCGCGGTCGGGCCCGCGCTGCCGGCCGAGGTCGCCGTCGCCACGAGCGTCGACGATGCCCGCCGCCGGGTCCAACAGGTCGCCGACGAGCTCGACCGGCTGCACGAGCTGTCCGACCGGCTCGCAGAGGACTACGCCGAAGCCGTCGACGAGAAGGGCCAGCTCGACGTCGAGGTCGCCGAGGCGGAAGCCCGGGTCGCCGAGATGGAGGCCCAGCTCGCCGAGCTCCGCGACGACCTCTCGACGGTCGCCGTGCGCAAGTTCACCGGTGCCGGCGAGGACGTCCTCGGACCGCTGTTCACCGACGCGACCGTCTACAACGAGACACTCCAACGCGACCAGTTCTCCCGCGTCGCGATGAGCGTCGGCACCACCACGACGAACGACTACGAGGAGCTCGTCCGTGAGCGCGACGCCGAGCGGGCAGAGCTCGATCGCAAGCGCGAGCGCGCGGCGGCCCTCGCCGAACAGCTCGAGGGTCAGCTCTCGGAGGCCGAGGAGCTGCGCGCCGAGTATCAGGAGCGCCGGGCCGCCGCCGAGGCCGAGCTCGGCGCCGCACTCGCCGCCGAGGAGCAGCGTCGTCTCGAGGAGGCCCAGGCCCGCATGCAGGCCGAGGCGGCGGCCGCCCAAGCGGCGGCGTCCCAGGCGGCCGAATCCTCCTCGACGTCGTCCTCCGGTGGGAGCTCCGGTGGCAGTGGCGGATCCGGTGGCGGTGGGTCCGGGAACGGTGGTGGCTCCGGTGGTGGCTCCGGTGGTGGCGGCGCATCTGCGCCCGCTCCGGCCGCGGCGCCGAACGTGCCGGCACCGTCGTCGCTGGCCCAGGTGGCGATCAACGCCGCGCTGTCCCAGCAGGGCGTGCCCTACAAGTTCGCCTCCTCGTCGCCCGGTGTCGCCTTCGACTGCTCCGGGCTCACCCACTACGCATGGGGTCAGGCCGGGGTGTACCTGCCGCGGAACTCGCGAGCCCAGGCCGCCGCGCTGCCGCGGGTGCCGCAATCCGCCGCTCAGCCGGGCGACCTGATCTTCTACTACAGCCCGATCAGCCACGTCGGCATCTACCTCGGCGGCGGCCAGCTCGTGCACGCCCCGAACACCGGCAGCGTCGTGAACATCGCGACCGTCAACTGGTCGCGGGTCACCGCCGTCGGTCGTCCCGGCTGACGGCGCCTGCTCCCGATTGGCTACGGTCCACGCCGTGGCGCCGAACGGGATCGATGTCGAACGGGTGACCGCCTGGCTCGTCGAGCACGTCGACGGCGCGGTGGCACCGTTCGAGTTCAGGATCATCGCCGGCGGCCGCTCCAACCTCACGTTCACCGTCACCGGCGCCGACGGCACCCGGTTCGTGTTGCGACGTCCCCCGTTGGGCAAGGTGCTCGCCACGGCGCACGACATGGCGCGCGAGCATCGCATCATCTCGGCGATCGGCGGCACCGG
>SKSP01000419.1 GCA_007122945.1 Ilumatobacteraceae bacterium
GCCGACTCGCTCACGAACCGGTCGCCCCAGATGTTGTCGAGGAGCTCGTTCTTGGTGACGACCCGGTCGCGGTGGACCACCAGGTAGAGCAGCACGTCGAAGACCTGCGGCTCGATGGCCACCGGCCGACCGCCGCGCCGCAGCTCGAACCGGTCGGGGTCGAGCTCGTAGTCGGCGAACACGTAGACCATGGCCGCACCAATGCGATGTCGGGTGGTCGGCGCCGTCGTCGACCGTTGCGAGCACCGACATTACGCCCATCGATCCAGTTCGGGAAGGGGCGTCACGGATCCACGAGCCTCACAGATCACTCACAGACCTTCTGGCACCGTGGTCGGCATGGACACGACACAGGCAACCACCGCACACCGCCCGTCGGAGCGTGCCACCGTCGCTCCCACGACACGTCCCCACCTGCGCCGATCGCGCTGGGCCGCCCTGGGCGCCGCCGTGGCGGTCAGCCTCGGCGCCGGCGGTCTCGGGCTGGCCGGGGCGACCGGCGGCGAACCCTCGGGCGTGGTGACGATCACCCCCGAGCGCATCCTCGACACCCGAACGGGCGTCGGGCTCGACGGGCCGTTCACGTCGCCGTCTCCCCGCGTCCTCCAGGTGACCGGCCAGGTGCCCACCCCGACCGGACCGTCCACCGTCGTCCCCGACGGCGCCACCGGCGTGGTGCTGAACGTGACGGCCGTTCAGCCGACGGCCGACGGCTTCATCAGCGTCCGGCCCGATGGCGCGCCCGGCGCCCCCGAGACCTCGAACCTCAACTTCTCGACCGGCGACATCATCCCCAACTCGGTCACCGTGGCGCTCTCGCCGACCGGGGCGATCGAGCTCACCTACGACGCGTTCGGCACCCCCGGGCCGACCACCGACGTCCTCGTCGACGTCACCGGCTTCCTCGTCGAGAACGACGTGTACAGCACCGCCGAGGCCGACGCCCGCTTCGCGAGGGCGGACGACCTCGCCGCCAAGTCCGACCCGCTCGAGGTCCACTCCTCGCAAACCGGGCATACACAGTCACTCGACCCGCAGGCGACCGTCAACGGGACGACCGTCACCACATCGACCGCCGGCAAGCTCCAGGTCACGATGCGCGGTGAGATGTCGCTCCCGTGCGACGTGGGCTCCTCCTTCTACTACCTCGTCGTCAACGACGAGCCGATCGAGTCGAGCGCCGTCGAACCGTCCGCCGTCTTCGAGGGCATCCTGTTCGGCACCACCGACGACGTCGTCCCAGCCGGTGAGCACACGATCGCGATGGGCGCCCAGTGCTTCGCCCCGTCGGCCTTCCCCGGTCCCCCGACGAGCGGCGACTACACCAACACCCAGGTGCTCGTGGTGCCCTGACCGGGTCTCTCGGTCGGCCGACCCGAACGAGGAGAGTCGCGGTTCGGCTCGCGCACAGCGGCGGCGAACGGCGCATAGGAGCCCGGCCAGTTCCGGAAGCTCCCATCCACCGCGCCTCGGCTCCTGCGTGACCGTCTGCAACAGGTCATCGCCGGTGAGGTAGCGCTGCACCACAGCGGTGTGATCGGTGTGATCGGCGTCATCGCGCGACCGCAACGCGACCGCGGTCGCCTCGTCGAGACAGAACTCGTCGGTCGGGTTGGGAACGACACCGGCGTGCGGGAACCCTGCGTTTGCCGCGCAGCCGGCGCGCCGGTGGCGTCGGAGCGCCTCGACGTAGTTGTCGCCGAGGCGAGCACGCATGAACTTCGTTCCGATGAACGACGGGGTCCCGACGATCGCATCGACCTCGGGCCACGGAGGAGCAACTGGTTCGGAAGGAGCCCGAGGTCGTCGGCGAACATGCACCACACGACCTGCAACGCGAACCGGCGCAGCACCTCCGGCGGCGCGGCATCGCGATCGACGAGGCCCTGGTGCACACCGGCGACCAAGCGTGCAGTCTCGGTCGTCGGGTCTCGGAGACGCCCGTGAACACCGGCTCGTGCCCGGACAGGAAGTGGAGCGTGTCCTTGTGGTCCGGCAGCTCGTCGAGCGAGAAGCGGGACCTCGGCTGTGACGGGAACATGCCCGGCTCCCAGACCTCGAAGTCGTGGAACGAGCAGAGGACGACATACTGGGCGGCGGGAAGGTCGTTGCTCGGATCGGACGAGTGGAACCAGTCGTCGAGCGCCTGCTTGCGGTGCCGCTCCAGATGGCCGGACTCGGAAGGACGCTTCTCGCGCCGATGATCCCGCAGCGACCGGAGCCGCTCGGTGATCGTCTGACCTTCGAGCACGTCTACAGCAGCCGCTGCTGCGGCGTCCGCAGCGCGCCTTCGACCAACGTCTTGCGCGTCTCCAGGAGCTGCTTGTGCGCCGAACGCAACGCGTGGAGCTCGGGGTCGGCCCAGTCGAGCGCGCCGACCGTCGCGATCGAGCGCTCCATCCGTTGGATCGTCCGGTCGACGTGCATCAGGACCTGATCGATCTCGTCCTTCGCCGCTTCTTCGCTCGTCATGTCACGCTCGACCTCCCGATCCTGTCCCGACCCGATCTCGGCCCGGTCGACGCCAGCGCCCCGACCATCGGAGCACCGGCCCGTCCCCGACATCGTGCCCGAGGGGTGTCACACCGTTTCGGCCGTGAATACAGAGGGGTGCGGCGTGCCCGCGATCCCAGTGCCGTGCCTCGGTGCCGGGCCGATCCGATCGGTAGCGTCCGGGGCGTGACCGCGACGTCGAGCACCGACACCGCCGCCCACCTCGACCGGATCGCCCGCGACGGGTTCACGATCGTGGA
>SKSP01000535.1 GCA_007122945.1 Ilumatobacteraceae bacterium
GCCGTTGTGGCCGCGGCACTCGGTGACGGCGTCGGACGGCGTCGAGCACGTCGGTACCCTCGCCGAACGTGACCTTCGATGCTGGGAGCTGGTGGTCGTACCTGCTCGTGTTCGCCGCGGCGGCGACGCCCTTCGTCGAGATCCTCGTCGTGATCCCCGCCGGGATCATCGCCGGTCTCCACCCGGTGCCCGTCACCGCCCTGGCACTCGCCGGCAACCTGCTCACCGTCGCCGGCGCGGTCTTCCTCGGTGACCGGGTCCTGAAGTGGTGGCGGGCGCGCCGGGCCGAACGCGGGCACGCACGCCGTCCGCATCGACGACGATCGGCCGAGCGCGCCCTGCGGATCGCCCGCCGATGGGGTCTGCCCGCCCTCGGCCTGCTCGCCCCGATCACGACCGGCAGCCACGCCGCTGCGTTCGCCGCGCTCGCGATCGGGGGGACGCGACGCCGGGTCTTCGTGTGGATGGCGGTCGGTCTCGTCGCCTGGGCCGTCGCCACGGCGGCCGTCGCCACGCTCGGTGTCGATCTCTTCGGTTGATCGGCCGGCACCGACGTCGTCACGCTGCTCCCCTGGAGCGGCAACACTGGCGGCGATGCTCTCCGACGCCTTCCCCGACGCCCACGGCTACCTGAACACCGCCACGCTCGGTCTGCCGACCCACACGGCGATCGAGGCGATCACCACCCACCTCGACGAGTGGCGCGACGGACGGTGCGACGCGCCGGGCTTCGACCGCGAGGTCGACCGCTCCCGCGAGGCGTTCGCCCGCATCGTCGGGATCCGGCCGGATCGGGTCGCGATCCACGCCCAGGTCTCCGTCGTCTCCGCGCTCGTCGCCTCGTCGCTCCCCGACGGTGCCCGGGTGCTGTGTGCCGAGGAGGACTTCACCTCGGTGCTGTACCCGTTCCTCGTCGACCATCGGCTCGACGTGCGCGTCGTGCCGCTCGCGGGGCTGCTCGACGCCGTCACGCGCGAGATCGACCTCGTCGCGGTCAGCTCCGTCCAGTCCGCGGACGGGCGCCGGCTCGACCTCGACGCGCTCGCCGCCGCGGCGCGCGACGCCGACGCCCGCACCTACGTCGACATCACCCAGGCGGCCAGCTGGGTGCCGCTCGACGTCGGGCGGTTCGACGTCACCGCGTGCGGCGCCTACAAGTGGCTGTGCTGCCCGCGCGGCACTGCGTTCATGACGGTGGACGAAGCCGCCGTCGACTGGCTCGTCCCTCGCGCCGCGAACTGGTACGCCGGGGCCGACCGCTGGGGAAGCTCGATCTACGGACCGGCGATGGAGCTGCCCGACGAGGCCCGCCGCTACGACGTGTCACCGGCGTGGATCGCGTGGATCGGCGCGGCGCCGGCGCTCGAGGTGCTCGCCGACCTCGGGCCCGAGGCGATCGGGGCCCACGACGTCGCGCTCGCGAACCGCCTGCGCTCGGCGCTCGATCTCCCACCCGGAGACTCCGCGATCGTCAGCCTCGACGTCGACGGCGGGGTCGAGCGGCTCACCGCCGCCGGCATCCGCTGCGCCGGTCGCGCCGGGAAGGTGCGCCTGTCGTTCCACCTCTACAACACGACCGACGACGCCGACCGCGCCGCCGCCGTCCTCACCGGCCGCCACCCGACCGGCTGAACCGTCACGGATTCGCTGAACGAAGCGCGCCCAGGGGGCCAACACGGCGATGCGACGCGGTCTACCGTCTCAGCGAATGGACCAGGGGTCGGTCGATGCCATCGCGCTGTTGGACGACGTGCGTGAGTTCGTCGAACTCGCCCGGTCCGGCGCGTACTTCGCCGGCGACCGACGGGTCTCTCCACGCGAGCGAACGCGATGGCGCTTCACGTTCCAGCGATTGGCCGAGGACGCGCAGGGCGCACTGCGCAACACCGACGCCGAGGAAGCGACCGCAGCGCTGGAAGCACTGGTCGACCTCGCGTGTGAACTGCGACAGTACGACCACTTCCGCTCCGCCGATCCCGTCGAAGCGGCGAGATTCGTCGTGTCCGACGCCGTCGCCATGTTGTGGTCCGCTCAGCGCGACCGCCACGGCTTCGCCACCTTCGCCGAGCGCGCCGCACCGCAACTGATCCGCTGGGAGTCCGAGTTCGGCTGGACGCGGACCGGCTTCGGCCGAGTGGCCGAGCGAGAGACCACGCTGGCCAGCGTGCTGGAGCGAATGTTGCCCGCCCAGGACATGTGGGAGACGTTCGTCGACCGCTACCTCGATGCCCTCGACACGGCCGCTGATCGCCCACGCCGGAGATCGGATCGCGACGAACGGGAGCGGACGGCGCACCTCGCCGAGTGGCACCTCCTCGTGGTCGACCGCCTGATCGGTTCCGAGGTGGAGGACCGGCTCGACCGGCTGGTCGAGCACCCGGCGCTCGGCGGGCCGGACCTTTGGTTCCTGCAAGCTCACGTGGCACGTCATCGCGGCGATATCGATTCCGCCCGGCGGCTGGTGCATCGGAGCCTGGAGAAGCTTCCCGGGCACGATGGCTTCCTCGGGTTCGCACACGAGATCGGGGTACCGCTCCCAGACCGCGCCCGACGCCGCTGACGGTCGAAGGGCACACTGCGCGTCCGCGACCAGGCGGTACGGTCGGATTCATGGCCAAGCGGAAGGGACGCCATCAGCCGGAGGTGCGTCCAGCCGAATCACGTCGACCCGGATCACGTCGACCCGGATCACGTCGACCCGGGCCACCTCAGCTGGTGTCGGCCGTTCGCCTGGCGCCGAACAGCTGGGCGAC
>SKSP01000352.1 GCA_007122945.1 Ilumatobacteraceae bacterium
CGATCCCGCCCGGACCGACCGCCCAGCCACCCTCGATCCCGCCCGGACCGACCGCCCAGCGACACAGAGTCGCTCGGTGCCGGTCCTGCCGGCAGCCAGCGACACAGAGTCAGTGGGCGCCCGACCCGACCGCCCAGCCACCCCCGATCTCGCCCGGACCGACCGCCCAGCGACACAGAGTCGCTCGGTGCCGGTCCTGCCGGCAGCCAGCGACACAGAGTCAGTGGGGGGTGGGTTCGGGGGCCGGCTGGGGGCACCGTCCGTGGGCGGGTCGGCGCCGTCGGTGGTGTTGCCGACGGTGGTGTGCGTGCACGGGAACCCGACCTGGTCGTGGATGTGGGGATCGTTCCTCCACCGGTTCGCCGCCGACGGATACCGGGTGGTCGCCCCCGACCTGCCCGGGATGGGCTACACCGATCGCCCGCCCGCACCTCGCCGCTACGCGGACCGGGTGGCCGACCTCGACGACGTGCTCGCCGCCCTCGACGTGACCGGCCCGGTCGTGCTCGCCGCCCACGACTGGGGTGGCGCGATCGCCATGGGATGGGCCGTCGAGCACCCCGACCGAGTCGCCGCGCTCGTCCTCGCCAACACCGGGATCGCGGTGCCCGAGGGGCGGCGGGCGCCCGGCGTGATCCGCCTCGCCGCCGCCCGCGGCATCCACGACCTGGCCACGCGCCGCACGCCGCTGTTCGTTCGCGGCACCGGCTGGTTGTCGCGCGACCGGCTGACCGCGACCGACCGCGAGGCGCTCGTCGCCCCGTACCGACGGGTGGAGCACCGGACCGCGATCGCCGACTTCGTCGCCGACATCCCGTTCACGCCCGACCACCCGTCGGCCGGCGCGATCGACGCCGTCGCTGCCTCGCTCGGCGGGGTCGACGCGCCCGTCCTGATGCTGTGGGGCGGCCGCGACCCGGTGTTCGACGACGACTTCGCCACCGACCTCCTGGACCGTTTCGCGCGACCCGACCACCGCGCCGGCCTGCACCGCACCGGTCTGCACCGCACCGGCCTGCACCGCGCCGACCTGCACCGGTTCCCGGCGGCGGGCCACCTCGTGGTGCCCGAGACCGCCGCGGCCGGCTGGTCCGGACCGAGCGCCGCCGACGTCGCCGCCACCTGGCTGACCCTGGCGACGTCGGACCCCGACGATCCCGTCGACCATTCCGCGGGCGATCCCGTCGACGATTCCACGGGCGATCCCGTCGACCGGTCGTGGGGCGACCTGCGATCGGCCGGGGCGGCGATCGCCGAACGGGCCGGTGATGCGACGGGCCGCGACGTCGTCGCGTTCCACGACGGCACGACCGGCCGGTCGATCACGTTCGGCGAGCTCGATCACCTCGTCGCCGGCATCGGCGCGCACCTCCGCGAGCGGGGGATCGGCCGGGGCGACCGGATCGCCGTGCTCGTCCCACCGAGCGTCGAACTGATCGCCCTCGCCTACGCGTGCTGGCGCATCGGCGCGGTGACCGTCATCGCCGATCGCGGCCTGGGCCTCTCCGGGCTCGGCCGGGCGATCCGTGGTGCCCGCGTGGACGCGCTCGTCGGCCCGAGACGCGTGCTGACCGCCGCCCGTGCGCTGCGGTGGGCGCCCGCCGCGACCCCGATCGACCTCGCCGACGTCGTGGTCCAGACGTCGACATCGACATCGACATCGACGGTCGGCGACCCCGGGCCGGACGACCTCGCCGCGGTGCTGTTCACGTCGGGGGCGACCGGGCCCGCCAAGGGGGTGCGCTACACCCACGGTCGACTCGCCCGTCAGCGCGACGCGCTCGCCGAGCAGTACGGCATCGGGCCGGACGACCGCTTCGTCGCCGCGTTCGCCCCGTTCGCGCTCTACGGCCCGGCGCTCGGCATCACGTCCGCGGTGCCCGACGTCGACGTCACGACGCCGGGAGCGCTCACCGCGTCGACGCTCGACGCGGCGTGCGCCGCCATCGATGCCACGATGGTGTTCGCCTCACCGGCCGCGCTCGCGAACGTGGTCCGCACCGCGACCGGATCGGCACTGCCAGCGCTCGCCGCCGTCCGCACCGTCATGTCGGCCGGAGCCCCCGTGCCCGTCCGCACGCTGCGAGCCGTCGCCGCGCTCACCCCGCACGCCGAACTGCACACCCCGTACGGGATGACCGAGGTGCTCCCCGTCGCCGACATCGAACTGGCCGGAATCGAGGCGTCGCTCGCCGACGTCGGCTCCCGCAGGGCCGACCGGGTCGCCGGGGGCGTGTGCGTCGGGCATCCGGTCCCGGGGTGTGAGGTGCGGATCGGCGCGCTCGACGGCGAGGGCGACGTCGACGACACCGGAGGGGTCGCAGCAGGTGTCACCGGCGAGGTGCTCGTCGCCGCGCCGTGGATGTCGGCCGGCTACGACGGGCTGTGGCGCACCGAGCACGCCGCCCGTCCGGTCGACGCCGACGGACGCCAGTGGCACCGGTCCGGCGACGTCGGGCACCTCGACGCCGACGGCCGGCTGTGGGTCGAGGGGCGCGCCCTCCACGTCGTGCGGACCGCGACGGGTCCGGTCACGTCGGTGCCCGCCGAGGTCACCGTCGAGACGCTCGACGACGTCGCCCGGGCGGCGGTGGTCGGCGTCGGCCCCGCCGGCGTGCAGCAGGTCGTGGTCGTCGTCGAACCCGCCGCGGCGGACGGCCGCCGATCGCTGCGCCCTTCGTTCCGCCGCTCGGGTCGCGCGGGTCGCGCGGTTCGCGCTGGTCGCCCGCTCGCCGATCTCGCTCTC
>SKSP01000147.1 GCA_007122945.1 Ilumatobacteraceae bacterium
GCCGGGTAGGATCGTCGGTCGCTACGGGGTGTAGCGCAGCTTGGTTAGCGCGCCACGTTCGGGACGTGGAGGCCGGGAGTTCAAATCTCCCCACCCCGACCAGGCGCCGCACGGCGGCGCGCGCCCGCCATGACCACCCCCCGGACGTGAAGCTCCCGACCCTCGTCGGTCGAAAGCGCGAGCTGGTCCTCCTCACCGAGGACCTTCTCGGTGACCCGACGCGCGACCGTGGGCTCGGAGGACTCGCCGTGGTCGCCGGCGATCCCGGCATCGGCAAGACCCGCCTGGTCACCGAGCTCGCCGACCGCGCCGAGGCGGCCGGCCATCGAGTGGTGTGGGGGCGTTGCTGGGACAGCGCCGACGCCCCGCCCTACTGGCCGTGGACCCAGGTGATCCGAGAACTCGTCGGACGGCGCACCGGCACGGACCTGCCCCGGTTGGTCCTCGAGGAACCCGACGGCGCCGGACGCTTCGAGCTGTTCGATGCGGTCACCCGCGAGATCGCCGCAGCGGTCGAGCGGACACCGCTGCTGGTGGTGCTCGACGACCTCCACCGCGCCGATCTCCCGTCCCTGCTGCTCACGCGGTTCGTGCTCCACCACCTCCACGATCGGCCGGTCGCGGTCGTCGCGACGCTCCGTACGGGCGAGCTCGACCGGCGACCCGACATCTCCGAGCAGCTCGACCAACTCACCCTCGACGCCACCAAGGTCGAGTTGACGGGGCTCGACGTGGAGGACGTCGCCGAGCTCGTCGGTGACCATCGCCGCGCCCGAGAGGTCCACGCGCTCACCGGTGGGAACCCACTGTTCATCGAGCAGGTGTTGCGGGCGGGTGGCGTCCAGCACCCGTTCGACCTCGACCTCACCACCACCACCGGCGCCCTGCTCGACGTGGTCATGCGGCGCATCCGGGCGACACCCGAGGCGACGCGCCGGATGCTCGGCGTGGCGTCGGTGCTGGGCCCGCCGACCGACGTCCGCGACGTCGCCGCGCTCGGCGGCGTCGACACGGCGGGCGTGGTGTCGGCACTCGCCCCAGCGGTCGAGGCCGGGCTCGCCGAGCTCGACGAGGTGAACCGGGTCGACCTCCCGCACGCCCTGATCGGCGATGCGGCCCTCTCGGTGCTCGACGACCTGCTCGGCGAGCGTGCGGTCCGCCGACTCCATCTCGACGCGGCCCGCCGCATCGGCGACGACCCGGAGCGGATCGGCGAACGCGCCCACCATCTGCTGCGCGCCGGCCGGGACCACCTCACCACCGCCGTGGACGTCTGCTGCGAGGCGGCCGACCGCGCCACCGCCGCGCTCGCCCACGAGGACGCGATCGTCCATCTCGAGCGAGCCCTCCAGGTGCTCGACGCACTCGCTCCGGACGACGCCGGCCTCGCCCGCAGCGACCTCGACGGAGAACGGCTCCGGTTGCTGCTCGCCCTCGGCCGGGCCCGCTCGAGCGTGAGCCGCCGCCTCGACGCCGAGACGGCGTTCGACGAGGCCCGTCGCGTCGCGGAGCAGCTCGACGACCCGGTCGCTCGGGCCGAGGCCGCGATCGGCGACTTCGCCCGGTACGAGTTCGCCGGCGACCGGATGGTCCGCCGCGAAGTGCTGTGTCGCCGGGCACTCGCCGACCTCCCCGACGAGGAGAACACACTGCGTGCCCGCCTGCTCGCCTCGCTCGCGTGCACGCTCGTCACCGGGTCCGCTGTCGAGGAGGGACGTCGGCTGGCCGATCGGGCCGTCGCGATGGCGCGCCGCCTGGACGACCCGGGCGCACTCGCCGAGGCGCTCGTGGCGCAGCAGGTGACCGCGCTCGGCCCGTCGACGCTCGGCCGTCGGCTCGAGGGTGCCCGTGAGCTCCTCGCCCTCGCACGACGGGCCGACCTCCGGACGTTCCAGCTGCAGGGACGGTTCTTCTTGATGGGGGCGCTCCTCGAGCGCGGCGACGTGCGCGAGCTCGAGGTCGAGTTGATGGCCCAGCGCGACATGGTCGCCCGGCTCGCGGACCCGCGGCTCGCCCGCCACACGATGTGGTTCCAGTGCACGCGCGCACTCCTCGACGGCCGCCCCGACGACGCCGAGGTGCTCGCCGGGGAGTGCCTCGCGATCGCCGACGAGCTCGGGGACCCCGACGGCATCGGCGTGTTCGGCGGGCAACTCGGCGTGATCAGGTGGATGCAGGACCGCCTGCTCGAGATGGAGCCGGTCTTCGAGGAGCGACGCGCCGCGCAGCCCGACGAGCCGCTGTGGCCGGCGGTGTTGGCGTACGTGTGGGCCACCCACGACCGCCCCGATGCCGCCCGCGGGGCCCTCGAGGCGATCGGCGACCTCACCGAGGTCCCCGACGGGCTGCACTGGCTACTGACGATGACCACCGTCGCCGAGGCGGCGACCATCGTCGACGACCGGCCCCGCATCGAGATCGCCCGTGAGCTGTTGCTCCCGTACCCGGACCGGTTCGTCCCCGCCGCGATGGGCGCGGTCGCGTGGGGCACGGTCGCCCGACCGCTCGGACTGGCGGCGCTGGCACTCGGCCACGTCGACGAAGGGCTCGCCCACCTGGCGCGCGCCGTCGACGTCTGCGCACGCCTGCGGGCGCGACCGTGGCTCGTCGAGGCCCAGCTCGACCTCGCCGGTGCACTCGTCGACCACGGCCGCGAGGACGACCCCCGGGTCGGGGAACTCGTCACCGAGGCGCGAGCCACCGCCGAACAACTCGGGTTGACCCGCTTCGTCGAGCGGGCCGAC
>SKSP01000162.1 GCA_007122945.1 Ilumatobacteraceae bacterium
GCCGCTGGCGGTGGCGCCCTGTCGTGCGGGGACCCGGCGGTCGCGGTGTTCGCGCCGGCGCTGTTGTTGGTGATCGAGTTGCACGACGGCGGGGACGAGGACGAGGTGCATCTGCACGCGGGCGGGCAGGGGTACTGGGTGAGTCGGATGATCCGCGCGCTCGGTGGGCGGGCGGTGCCGTGCGCTCCGGTCGGGGGCGAGCCGGGTGTCGCGCTGCGTGCGGTCATCGCGGCTGACGGGTTCGACGGGCGTCTCACGGAGGCCGCTCATCCGAATGCGGTCGTGATCGAGGACCGCCGCAGTACCGACCGACGGGTGATCACTGCGACCGAGGTGCCTCGGCTCGGTCGCCATGAGGTGGACGACTTGTACAGCTCGACCATCGGTGCGGCGGTGTCCGCGGGGGTGTGCGTCCTGGCCGGATCCCAAGGGGCTCCCGCGCTGCCCGACGACGTCTATCGACGGCTCGCGTCTGATCTGCGGCACAACGGGGTGTGTGTGGTCGCTGATCTCTCGGGAGGTCCGCTGCGGGCGGCACTCCGTGGCGGGGTGGACGTCGTGAAGCTCAGTCGCGACGAACTGCAAGCGGATGGTTGGTGCGACGGTGACAACCTGCTGGGGGTGACGACGGGTATCCGGCGGCTGCGTCGAGCCGGCGCCCACGCCGTGGTCATCTCCCGGTCCGAACGTTCGACGATCTGCGGGTTCGAGGACCAGCTCATCGAGGTGCGTGCTCCCGTGCTCGAGGTCGTCGACGGACGCGGCGGCGGCGACTCGATGACCGCCGCGCTGTCGGTCGCCGCGGCCGGGGGCGTCGCCTTCGATGATGCGCTCCGGGTCGCGGCTGCCGCGGCATCGCTCAATGTGGCCCGCCACGGGCTCGGCACCGGACGACGCGACGCGATCGAGGAGTTGGCACGCTCGGTCGAGCTCAAGCCGGTGAAGTTCCGCAAGAACGCCACCCTCGCCGAGCTCGACACCGCCTCGAAGGCCGAGCTGTACGACCTCGCACGCGACCGGAACCTCCCCGGTCGCTCGCGCATGAACCGAGCACAACTCATCACCGCGCTGCGCGCCTGACGGGTCCAACCGTCTGTTGCATCAGCGCGTCGGCGCCCTGTGCGACCGACTCGTACGGGGCGGCGGCGACGACTTCGCACGGCGTGCTCGACGAGCCGGATCGGAGCGCGGCCGCACGCGGGCTTGGGGCGTGGAGGGCGTCGTCGTCGAGATCACCGAACAGACCGCCATCGAAGACGCCGCCGCGCGTGAGGCTGACGGGCAGCGCGAGCGTGCGTTCGACGAGCTGGGCGGAGCGGGCAGCCCGGCACGTTTCCAGCGCGTCGCGGACGTGGGCGCACATGTTGTCGTCCTGGAGCTTGCAGCACCGACATGTTGACAGCAGACCGGCACGGCCGTGAACGTGGTGGTGTCACGAGGATCGGTCAGAACGTCGCGCTGCACCAGACGCGGCCGGTTTCGTCGATGATCTCGGCCCGCTCGATCCGGGTCGTGTCGATGGTGGTGGTGGTCCCCCAGCTGCCGTCGGCCTGGTTGAACGTGACGGTTCCGATGGTGGCGACCGAGCCGTCGTCCAACTCGACCACGAGGCGGTACTCGTCCGGCGGGTCCTCGGCGCCCTCCCAGATCGTCCAGTCGGGGACGGCGACGAGCACCCACGCGGGATCGCCGTGGTAGGTCCACGCGGTCCCGACCTCGTAGCCGGCCGGTGACCACATGGTTGCCGAGGCGAGATCGGCGGTCCGTGGTGCGAACACCGCCAGGACGGCGGCCGCGACGGCGATCGCGACGACGACGCCGGCGACGAACGCGAGGAGCGGGGTGCGGGGTCGGTGGCGCACGGGTGTGTCGGCGGACCGCAGTCGGTCGAGGACCGCAGCGTCGAAGCCGGCCGGGGGTTCGGCGTCGGGTGCGGCCAGCAGCAGTCGGTCGGATGTGTCGACGAGTTCGTCGACCCGGTTGCGACAGGTGTTGCACCCGGGGAGGTGCGCGACCGTGTCGCCGCGTTCGCGGCCGGTCAGCTCGCCGAGCGCGAGGGCGACGAGGCGATCGTCGTCGGGGCACGGTGCACGATGTTCAGCCACGGGTGTCCTCCCGGGTGTCGAGGAGCGCGCGCACGTGGTGCAAGCCGTCACGGATGCGGGTCTTCGCGGTCCCGAGCGGGATGCCCTCGGCCGTGCTGATCTCGCGGGCGGTGAACCCGCCGAGGGTCGCCAACACGACGCATCGGCGCTGGGGTTCGGACAGTCGGGCGAGTGCGTCGAGCACGCGTCGCACCTCGACGTCGTCCACGGCGGTGTCCTCCGGCCGGGCGCCCGACGGTCGGCGCACCAACGTCGCCGGGTCGACCGGGTCGACCGGTCGGGTGCCGTCCATCCGCAGCCGGTCGATCGCCAGGTTGCGGGTGATCGCGAGCAGCCACGTCTTCACCGAGCCTCGGCGGGCGTCGAACGAGGTCGCGTTCCTCCACGCCCGCACGAAGGCCTCCTGGGCGACGTCGGCCGCCTCGCCCTCGTCGCGGAGCACCGCCAGGGCGAGACCGAACACGCGCTGCTGGTGGCGGCGGACGAGCACCAGCATCGCCGTCTCGTCGTCGGCGGACACGCCGGCCAGGAGCGCTTCGTCGGAGGCGTCCCACACACCCAGAACCTACGTGCCCGACGCCCGCGAGGATTGTCCACCTGCGTCGGGTCGGCCCGACCCAATCCCGACATCGACGGCA
>SKSP01000035.1 GCA_007122945.1 Ilumatobacteraceae bacterium
CGCCGATCGACCGGATGCAGCCGGTTCCCGCGGACGGTTCGGCCTCCGGGACTCGGGGTGCGGTGGCCTCAGCCGGTGCGGCAGGGCTGGCCGCGCAGCGAGCCACACGGCGGAACTCCCGGTGGGACCTCGACGCCGGGGACGACGGCGAGCACGAGGCGCGACGGGTGATCGATGTCGTGGGCGATCGTGACCTGCTCGCCGCCGGCGATCGTCTCGAACGCCCACACCGGGCGGTTGCCGCCGGGTGCGTCCACGGTCAGCCGCAGCTGCGACCCGGCTCGGAACGGGTGGGCGAACGGGTACAGCTCGACGCGTGCCAGCTCGGCCACGCCATCGGGGAGCGGCGCCGCGTCGTCCTCGAGGTGGGTGTGCACCGGTCGCAGGTCGGTCGAGGCGCCCTCGTCCAACGAGCGGCGGCTCGCTCGCAGCCAGCCGCTCTGCACGTACACCTCGGTGCCGTCGGGCCGGATCTCCGACACGGTCACCTCGAGGTCGGTGTCGCCCAGGTTCGAGGTGATCCACAGGTCGACCGAGCCGGAACCGATCACGACGGTGTCCTCGTCGAGCGGGTCGGACACGAAGGTCGCCGCCGTCCCCGGCGCCGGCTCGCGCCAGTCGTAGGCGACGTCGGCCCGCCAGATCGCGGAGGACGACCCCTCGTAGAACGTCGCCGGCAGCCCGTCGGGCAGGGCGAGGTACGGCGTCGCACTGCCCGGTTCGCCGGCGGCGACGTCGTGCGGCTCGGCGGCGAGCCGACCGGGTGTACCGGGCTCGTCGCCGTCGCCGTGCAGGTACCACTCGGTGACGACCGCCTCGGGGACGGGCCACGCGTCGAACGCGACGACCGCGCGCGGCATCGGGCTCCCCGGTGTGAACCCGTCGGCAGCGCCCTGTTCCAACAGGACCTCGATCGGCGGCTCGGCCTCGAACGCGGCGAGCGCCTCCTCGTAAGGCAGATCGTCGAACCGGCCGCCACGGATCTCGAAGTCGGCCGTGCCGAAGATCCCCTCGCCGAGGATCGGTCCGATGAGCGGGAGGATCCCGAGCGAGGGTGTGCGCCGGGCCACGTACAGGTCGAGGAACTCGGCGTAGCGTGGCAGGATCGGCGGGCTGATGGCCTCGGTGTGCAAGCCGTTCACGAGCGAGGCGTACACGGCAGGGGACGACGTGAAGCGGTCGAGCATCGTCGGGAACCGTCCACCGGTCTGCTCGTCCTGCCATGCGCCGGCGATGAACACCGGGACCTCGATCCGGTCGACGAACGTGCGCGGCGCGAGCTCCTCGCCGAGCGGACTCACCCAGAACGACGTCTCGACGATCTCGGCGAGGAGGTCCGGGTTCTGCAGCCGCAGCAGCTGGTTGGCCGCGCACTCCTCGTCGCCGTCGGCGATGCGATCGGCCGCCCACCGCTGACCCTCCGGCTGCGCCTCGGCCATGCGGTCGAGGGTCCACTCGACGGCGAAGCCGGTGTTCAAGATGCCGCCCGGGTACAGGTTCGCGTTGAAGCTGTCGTCGAGCACGCTGAGGGGCGTGATCGCGGCGAGGCTCGGCGGCCGGGTCTGGGCGACGAACAGCTGGCTGATGCCCGGGTACGACACACCGACCATGCCGACGTGGCCGTGCTCGACCCACGGCTGGGCGGCGATCGCCTCGATCGCGTCGTAACCGTCGAGGCTCTGGGAGTACTCGAAGTAGCGGAACGAGCCGCCGCTGCACCCCGTGCCGCGCATGTTGACGCCGACGTACGCGTAGCCGAGCGCGGTGAAGATGTCGCCGAAGCCGCTCGAGTCGGGATCGCTCGGCGTGTATCCCGAGTACTCGACCACGGTCGGGTAGGGGCCCTCGTCGACCGGGCCCGGCAGCCAGACGTTGGCGCTCAAGGTGGTGCCGTCGCGGGTCGTCACGTAGCCGAAACCGGGGGCGACGATCTCCTGGGCGGCGTAGAACTGGTCGTCGGGGTGGTCGTCGCGGGCGAGCGTGGTGACCGGGTCGCTCTCGTAGCCCGGTCCGACGACGGTGAGGGTGGCGCCGCCGGGGAGCTCGCGGAACAGCAGCGAGCCGAACTCGTCCACGATGCCCTCGGCGACGACCTCGCCGCCGGTGCCGACGGCCCACAGCTCCGCGGTCGGCGGTGCGTCGGTGACCGTGATCTGCTCGGTGCCGGCCCGGACGGCGACCAGCGCGGGATCGACCTCGGGTCCCGACGGTCCCGACGGGGAGCCGTCGGCGTCGGCGGGATCCGGTGGTGCAGGATCGCCGTCGGGCTCCGGTTCGTCTCCGGTCTCGTCGCCGGGTTCGTCGGCCGGTGCGCTCGTCGTCGGCGCTCCGGCCGTCGGATCGGTCGCCCCGTCGTCGTCACCGCCCGAACAGGCGGCGGCCACGAGCGCGAGCGTGACGATCACGGCGGATCCACGGAAGTACGGACGGCGACGACGCATCGTCCCATCCTCGCACCCGACCCCCCCCTCGCACCCACCTCGGACCCACCTCGCGCCGACCCGCCCCACCGACCGCCCAGTGACACAGAGTCGCTGGCTGCCGGTCCTGCCGGCGCTGGGCGACACAGAGTCGCTGGGGTGCGGGTGAGCTCCGGTCCGGATCTGCAGCTGAGTGACACAGAGTCGCTGGCTGCCGGGTATGCCGGCGCTGGGCGACACAGAGTCGCTGGGGTGCGGGTGAGTTCCGGTTCGGATCTGCAGCTGAGTGACACAGAGTCGCTGGCTGCCGGTCCTGCCGGC
>SKSP01000126.1 GCA_007122945.1 Ilumatobacteraceae bacterium
GCTTCGGCACCTACCGGGGTCTGATCGGCCACATCGACAAGTCGACACCGGCCGAACGGCTGCTCGGCGCCGACGTCGGCGGCCGCATGATCTGGGACGACCGCTGACCCGACCCTGCGGCGCGGCATCGCGACCCACGTCCGGGGGTCGGCTCCGGCGAACGACCACGCTCGTCCGCTCCGGAATGGTGCTCCGTGCCACCGGGTTCCGATGGACATGACCCCGTACCGGATCCCGCTCGAACCACGCACCACCGACGACGCCGAACCCGATGCCGACGGGCGGCTCGCGGCGACCGAGAAGGCGATGGGCGTGGTGCCCAACATGTACGCCCGGATGGCGAACTCCCCGGGGCTGCTGGCGACCTACCTGGACGGCTACGACCGGTTCCGCAAGGAATCGGGCTTCGCTCCCGCCGAGCAGGAGGTCGTGTTCCTCACGATCAGCCGGCACTTCGAGTGCGAGTACTGCATGGCCGCCCACGGCACGATCGCCGACACCCGCTCGAAGGTCCCGACCGAGGTGACCGACGCGCTCCGTGACGATCGCCCCATCGAGGATCCGCGCCTCGCGGCGGTCGCCGCCATGACGCGGTCGCTGCTCGAGACCCGGGGCCGTCCGTCGGAGGACGACGTCGAGCGCTTCCGTACCGCCGGCTTCACCGACCGACAGGTGCTCGAGCTGGTGCTCGCCATCAGCGTCAAGATCCTCAGCAACTGGTCGAACCACCTGTTCGACACGCCGGTGGACGACATGTTCGCCGGGCGCACCTGGAGCGTCCCCGCGTCGGCCTGATGCCGCGACCTGACACCGGGCCTGACACCGGGCCTGACACCGGGGCCTGACACCGGGTCACGGTCCGGCCGCGACCGCGACGGGCCGTGACCGGCCATGATGGGCGGGTGCCGGACGTGAGCCCTCGACAGCGCCGCACCGGCTGGGCGTTCGTCGCCGTCCAGATCGGGTTGCTCGTCGCGCTCCTCCTCGTTCCCGCCGCGGACGACTGGCCCACCCCGCCGTGGGTGCAGGCACTGGCATCGGTGCTCACCCTCGGCGGCATGATCGTCGTCGTGGTCTCGGCGTTCCGGCTCGGCCGGGCCCTCACGGCGACCCCGCTACCGAACGGTGCGGCCCGGCTGCACACCGACGGGCTGCACCGCTGGGTCCGCCACCCGATGTACAGCGGTCTCCTCGTCCTCGTCGTGGGGGTCGTCCTCCGGTCGGGAAACCTCGTCGCCCTGGTGATCGGTGCGATCACCGCGGTGTTCTTCCACCGCAAGGCCGTGTGGGAGGAGCAGCGCCTCCACGAACGGTTCCCGGAGTACGCCGCCTACGCCGCGGCGACGCCGCGGTTCGTGCCCCGCGCGCGCGGCGGGCGCGCTGCCCGCTGACCGGATCCCGCCGGTGTACCGTCTCCCCGACGGACGCCGCCACCATGGACCGACCACTCTCGTACCTCCGTGCCCGGCTCGCGGCGATCGTCGACCGGGTCCGCAGCAGCCTGTTCATCATCCCGATGTGCTTCGTGCTCGGCGGAGCGATCCTCGCCGAGGTCCTCCTCGCCGTCGATCGATTCGCTCGGGACCGATCGTTCGAGTTGCCGTTCACCGGCTCGACCGTCGACAACGCCCGCGCCGTGCTCACCACGATCGCCGGCGCGACGATCGGGTTCGCCGGCGTGGCGTTCTCGATCTCGCTGCTCGTGGTCCAGATGGCCTCGAGCCAGTACTCGCCCCGCGTGGTCACCGGATTGCTCCGCGACCCGTTCTCCAAGCGCGTCATGGGGACGGTCGTCGGGACGTTCACCTACTGCCTCATGCTGCTGCGGGCCGTCCGCAGCGACGGCAACGGCGGCGAGGCGATGACCGCCGAGTTCGCGACCACGGTCGCCGTCGTGCTCGGGTTGATCTCGATCCTCGCGACGATCGCGTTCATCAACCACAGCGCGCACGCGATGGACGTCAGCGAACTGCTGCAGAACGTCACCGACGACGCCGTGTCGATCGTCCATGCCGAGTGGCCCGACCCCGACGACCGCACGGCCGGCGCGGCAGCTGCAGCGACAGCACCGGACGCGGTGCCCGACGACGCCCACACCGTCCACTTCGAACGCAGCGGTTGGGTCCAACGGATCGATTACCAGCACCTGTTGGAGGCGATCCCGGCCGGCACCACCGTCCAGCTCGAGATCACGACCGGTCGCTACGCCGTGCTCGGCTCACCGGCCGGCGCGCACTGGCCCGCGCCCGAGGACGACGAGGTGCACGACGCGATCGACCGGGCTCTGCGCGAGGCGGTGCAGCTCGGCAAGGCACGCACCGGCCGACAAGACGTCGGCTACGGGATCCGCCAGCTGGTCGATGTGGCGTTGCGGGCGTTGTCGACCGGCGTCAACGACCCGACCACGGCCCAGGACGCCGTGTTCCACCTGTGCACGATCCTGCACGAGCTGCTGGAGCGTCGTCCGCCCGCCACCGTGCTCGAGGGCGCCGACGGCCGCCGCGTCGTGCGTGGCCACGCGTACGACCACCGGGAGCTCGTGGGCCTGGCGTTCGACCAGCTGCGGCGGGCCGCAGCGACCGAGCCGACCGTGTGCCTCTACCTGCTCGAGGCGATCCACCTGCTCTGCGAGTCGCTCGAGTCGTCGACCTCCGACGGCCGTCAGGCCCTGCTCGACCAGGCCGAGCTGGTGGTCGCCGGCTGCGAGCGCGCCGACAACCTGCCCGCCGACATCGAAGCC
>SKSP01000505.1 GCA_007122945.1 Ilumatobacteraceae bacterium
ACCGACCACATCGGGCCGATCGGCGCGGACGGAACCGAACGACCCGACCCCGAACCGTCCGCGGCAACCGACCACATCGGGCCGATCGGCGCGGACGGAACGGGGGCGGTCCGATGATCGCTCGGTCGGGGCCGGTGCGGCCCTAGCGTGGGGCCCCGGTGGACACGCCCGATTTCTTCCAACTGCAACGCGACGCCCGACGGCGGACGGTGTTCCTGCTCGGCGGGTCGTTCCTGCTGCTCGCGATCGTCGCCAACGCGCTGGCGGTGCCGTTCCACCTGCGCGAGCAGGACTGCCGGGTCGACGCGTTCGGCGAGCGCGTGTGCGACACCACGCTCGCGTTCACGCCCGCCGCGGCGATCCTCGCCACCAGCGTCGTCGCCCTCTACATGGTCATCGCCTACCTGGCGTCCAGCCGCGCCGCGCTCGCGCTCGCCGGGGCACGCGAGGCCACGGGTCCCGAGTACCGTCAGCTCCGCAACATCGTCGAGGAGATGTCGATCGCGTCGGGGACGCCGATGCCGAAGGTCTACGTGGTGGACGACCCGTCGCCGAACGCGTTCGCAACCGGCCGTAAGCCCGAGCGCGCCGCGGTCACCGTCACCACCGGGCTGCTGCGCCAGCTGTCGCGGCGCGAGTTGAAGGGCGTGGTCGCCCACGAGCTCGCCCACATCCGCAACCGCGACATCGCCGTGACGACGATCGCCGTGCTGACCGCCGGCACGATCGCCGTGCTCGCCGACGTCGCCATGCGCCTCGCCTGGATCACGAGCATGTCGAGCCGCCGGGGCACCGGCGGCCGCAACAACTCCGGCGGCATCGCCGTGGCGTTGTTCGCCGTCGCCGCCGCGCTGTACATCTTCGCCCTGCCGGCGGCGCTGCTGCTGCGTGCCGCGCTGTCGCGCCAGCGCGAGAGCCTCGCCGACGTGTCCGCGGTGCAGTACACGCGCGACCCGGCCGGCATCCGCTCCGCGCTCGAGAAGCTCGAGGCGGACGGCACCTCACCCGCCCGCGTGTCGACCGCGACCGCGCACATGTGGATCGACGAGCCCAAGCCCGCCAAGCGGTCGCAGCGGCGGATCCTGTCGGGCCTGTTCGACACGCACCCACCGATCAGCGACCGCATCGCGACGCTCCGCCGGATCGAGGGCCTCGACCCGGCCGGCCGGGGCCCGAACGACCTGGCGCCACCGCCGCCCCCGCGGCCGAGCGTGCCGATCGACGGGAGCGCACCACCGCCACCGTCGCCACCACCAGCGGGTGGCGGATCGGGCGCCGGCGCTCCCTTCCCGATCCCGCGCCCACGACCGCCGGCCTCGGGTTGACCCGACCGGATTGGCCGTCGCCCGTGCCGACGGCCGGCGGCGCCCCGTCGGCGCCGGAAACGCGAGGTGGACGTGGTCGGTCGTCGCGTCAGGTCCGCGATCACGGGATCCCGAGATCGGCGAGCACCGCCTCGGTGTCGCGACCGAGCGGGAGTGGAGCGCCGGGATCACGCCGACGGCTGGGCGGCGCGGCCTCGCCCTCGGGCGGGGCGAATCCGGCGCTGGCGGCTGCGGCCACCCGCGCCAGGGCGACGTCGACCATCCACCGCCCGCCCGACGCCGCGAGCTGCACGACCGACGCAGCTGCCGTGAGCCCGGCGAGGGGGTCGGCGATCGCGTCGGCCAGGAATCGGGGCTCTCCGTCGACCCAGCCCACCAACCCGCCGGCGACCGCGGCATCATCGCCGAAGCCCACGCGCATCCCGGAATCGCCCGCACGCCCGTGCGCCGTGATCGACACCCACAGCCGGGGGCCCCGCTCCACGAGCTCGACGGCATCGATGCCCATCTGCTCCAGGGCCCGCGGGCGCGAACCCTCGATGACCACATCGGCCCGCTCGAGCAACCGGGCGAGCCGGCGGCGGCCCTCCTCGGTGCCGAGCGGCAGGGCGACCGACTCGCAGCGGCCGTGCAACGCCTCGAAGAACTCCGGCGTCGCGCGTGCGCCGTCCGGCCGGGTCGTGCTCTCGACCGTGATCACACGCGCTCCCGACCGAGCGAGCACATCGGCCGCCAACGGTCCCGCCCACAACGACGCCAGGTTCACGACGACCAGTCCGGCGACCGGGCGCGGCCCCGCCTCACCACGCCGGTCGCCGAGCACCGGAGATCGATCATCGGACCGCTCGCCCAGCGCACCGCACGCCAACCCCAACAACGCGGCCCGGTCGCGCACCTCGGCGACCGCCCGCGTCGCCAACGCCCGTTCGACGACCGGCCACGGATCGGGCCCGGTCGGTGGTACGTCGAGCCACGCCGGGATCACGTCGATGTCGCTCTCCCGCGTGATCGACACGGCGACCCAGCCGTCACGGCACCGCAGGAGCCGACCCGCGCCGCCCGCCGTCACCGCCCCCGCCGGAGGGAGCCCGAGACAGGCGGCTCGCTCGGCGACGACACCGACCCCGCTCGCCGACGAGATGTCCGCGAGTCCGGCGCCGTGGAGGTCGAGGAACTCGACGAGCTCGACCAGCGAACGCACCACGCCGACCGGGACGCCGACCGCGGGATCGGTCAGCCACTGCCCACCGGACCGAGCCCACAGTGACCCGGACTCGACCGTCGCGCCGGCCCGCGCCCACACGGGTCCGAGAGGTTGCCAGTCCGCCGGCCGCATCGTCGTCACACCCTACGCTTCGTGGCATCGCCCATCTGTTCCTGTCCTCCGCCGAGTACGCCGATCTGGTCCGCTCACCGTTCGTCGACGAGCACATCGCCGGCGACGAGCGGATCCAGCTCGTGCTCGTCGACGACCCGGGCGACGCTCCCGCACCCGGCTCGCTGCCCGTCGTCGTCTGCTACGTCGGCGACGAACTCGGTGGCACCGGCCCCGAGTGGGCCGATCTCGTGATCGGCGACGACGACGTCGAGGCGACGATCGCGAACGTCGCGAACGCGCCGCTCGCAGCCACGACCCTCGCCATCGTGCTGCGGACCACGCCACACCTCTCGGTCGAGGAAGGGCTCGCGGTCGAATCGGCGGCCTACTCGATGCTCCAGGCGGGGCCAGAGTTCGCCCGGTGGCGCGCAGAGAACCAGGCCCGGCCCGAGCCGTCCACCGCCCCGACCGTCATCACGGCACGGATCGACGACCGGTTGTCGATCACCCTCGACCGGCCCGAACGCCACAACGCCATCAGCGCCCGACTGCGCGACGACCTCACGGCCGCGCTCACCCTCGCCGTCGTCGACGACTCGATCCGCACGATCGAACTGACCGGCAACGGACCGTCGTTCTCCAGCGGTGGGGACCTCCACGAGTTCGGACAACGCCCCGACCCGGTCACCGGCCACCTCACGCGCCTCGCCCGGAGCCCCGCCCGACTCGTCCACCGCCTCCGCGACCGCACCAGCGCCCGCGTCCACGGCGCGACCCTGGGCGGCGGACTCGAGACCGTCGCCTTCGCCGCCACCGTCACCGCCGACCCCGACACTCGGTTCGGACTCCCCGAGGTCGGACTCGGCCTCATCCCCGGCGCAGGCGGAACCGTCAGCCTCCCCCGCCGCATCGGTCGCCGACGCACCGCCGCCCTCGCACTGACGAACCGGACCGTCGACGCCGCGACGGCGCTGCGATGGAACCTCATCGACGCGATCGATGCCCGACGGTGAACCACCGTCCGGACGGCACGCCCGCCGTGGGGTCGGACCGGACGTCAGTCGCTCGCCGGTAGTGCCTTGGCGTCCTTCGTCCCGAGGAGCACGCCGTCGACCGCCGGTGCCCCCTCGCCGGCCTTCGTGCACAGGAGCTCGAGGGTTCCTGCGTCGTCGACGTACCGCTTCCCCATCGCGGAACCACCCCCGTGGCCCTCGACGACCTCACCGGCACCGGGACGCTCACCTGCGTCGAGCACCGGGTCGACGCCACCGATGGTCACGGCGATCGGATCGGCGGGGGCACGGATCGTCATCAGCTCGGTCTCGCACACCGCGCTGTAGAGACGCGTACCGGGCTTCAGCTGCATGGTCATGGCGATGTCAATCCTCTCGTTTCGTGCTCGGAGTTCCGCCGTCGTCGCTCAGTTCCTGGAGGACCTGGCGGCGGAGGAGCTTCCCGGTCGGCGTGTACGGCAACGCGTCGCGGATCACCACCGAGTCAGGGGTCTTCGATCGTCGCAAGCGGCCGCGCACGTGGTCCACCAACTCCTCGGGAGCGACGGATGCGCCGGGCTCCAGGACGACCGCCGCCTCGATCCGCTGGCCCCACTCGTCGTCGGGGACGCCGACGACGCATGCTTCCTTCACCCCGGGATGAGAGCACAGGGCCTCCTCGATCTCGGCTGGAGCGATGTTCTCACCACCGCGGATGATCGTGTCGTCGGCCCGGCCCTCGATGAACAGGTAGTCCCCCTCGTCGAGCCACCCACGGTCCCGCGTGCTGAACCAACCGTCGGCATCGAGCACCGAACCGGTGGCGTACTCCCCCGCGACCTGCTCACCACGGACGTAGATGAGCCCCGGCACGCCAGGAGGGACCGGCGTGCCGACGTCGTCCCGGATCTCGACCTCGACGGCCGGCAGGATGCGACCCGCCGACCCCAGACGCCGGATCGCGTCCGGGTCGTCCGACTCGATCGCCCGACGATGGTCATCGGGACCGAGCACCGCGATCGTCGACGCCGTCTCGGTCAGCCCGTACGCGTTGACGAAGTCGACACCCGGGAACAACCGGACCGCGTCGCGCACCGCCCGCTCGGAGATCCGCGCCCCGCCGTACGACAGCGACCGCAGCGTGGGAACGTCGGCGGTGCGACCCGCGAGGGCGTCGACGATCCGCACGAGCATGGTCGGGACCACCATCGCGTTCGTGATGCGCTCGTCGCGGACGGTCCGGAGCCACTCGTCGGGATCGAACCGGCGCAGGTACACGAGACGGCGGCCGGCGAACAGGTTCGAGAACATGTTCGCCATGCCGGCGACGTGATACGGGGGCACGGCGACGAGCGCAGCCTCGTCGGGGGACGCCCCGCCGAAGGTCACGGTGTTCAGCAGGTAGGCCATCAGGTGGCGGTGCCGCAGCAGTGCCGACTTCGGGGCCGAGGTCGTCCCACTCGTGAAGAGCACCACCGCGACCGCGGTGTCGTCGTCGGGCGCCTCCCCGATCGGAGCAGAGGACGGGAGCGCGGCGAGCCAGTCGTCCAGCACGCGGACGTCCCGGTGAGCGCCCACTCGCGGAGCGGAGGCCTCGTCGGTCAACACGTCCGCGTCAGGGTACCGGTCGATGAGCTCGATCAGCTGCGCGTCGTCCAACCGGTAGTTGACCGGGATGAACGGCACACCGGCACGAGCGGCCGCGAAGACGGCGACCGGGAGGAGCGGGTGGTTCTCGCCGACGTACACGAGTCCGCCGGTGGGCGACAGCGTCGTCGCGCCGCCCGACGCCAACCGCCCGAGGTCGGCCCCGGTGACCGGCCCGTCAGGACCCTCGAGCAGCGCTCGATCCGAGAAGCCGGACTCGACCATGTCGAGCAACGAGGCCAGGTGCATCAGCCATCCCGCCCACGGTCGACGATCGACTCGCCGAAGCGCCCGATCTGGTCGACGAGCTCGTCGCACGAACCGGTCTCGAAGCGCACCTGGACGTGGGTGACGCCCTCGTCGGCCAACTCACCGACGCTCTCGGCCACGCGGTCGGCGGGACCCGCCACGACGTGCTCGGGCAGCGATGCTGCCGGCGTCCCCAGGTAACAGCTGAGACCCCCACCCACCGCGAAACCGTCCATCGACGCCCCGGCGTGCTCCCGGTGCTCGCGGAGCACGGCGACGGCCCGCGGGGTGCCGCCCGGCGGTGGACCTTGTGGCAACCACCCGTCGCCGAATCGAGCCGCCCGGCGGAGCGCCGCGTCCGACGAACCCCCGACCCAGATCGGCGGTCCCTCTGGTCGCGCGGGACGGGGGCGCTGGCCGACATCACCCGCGCCCCACTCGTCGCGCAACGCCGAGCGGATCTGCGGGAGATGGTCGTCGGTGATCGCACCACGGCGCGAGTAGGGGATGCCGAGCGCCTCGAACTCCTGCTCGACGTGGCCGACGCCGACACCCAGGATCGCACGTCCTCCCGACAGATGGTCGAGCGTGGCAAACGCCTTGGCGGTGGCCAGCGGATGACGGTACGGGACGACGTAGACGTGCGACAGGAGCCGCACCCGTTCGGTGAGCGCGGCCAGCCAGCCGAGCGTCGCCACGGTGTCGTACCACGTCGTGCCCATGCGAGGCGCGAACTCCTGCGGGATGGCCACGTGATCGCAGACGCCCACGTAGTCGAACCCCGCCGCGTCGCACGCCTGCGCGACGCGCTGCAGCTCGGCGGGCCCGGCGGATGCCTCCCAGGGCTTGGCCATCAGTGTGGACTGCGCCTGGATCGGGAGTTGGAGTCCGAACTTCATGCGCGACCCTGCTCCTCTCGCGCGCGATCACGACGGATCTTGCGGACCTGGAAGCGCCACCGGCCCTCGTTCGACCTCCGGTAGCGGTCGCGATACCGGCCCGACGACTCGAAGCCGTCGTCGGAGTACACGGCCCAGTACGACGCCCCGGTCGCGGTCCCGGCATCGATGTCGACGTCGATCGTGACGTTGGCGATGTGGTGACGCACGAAGGAGCGGCGCGGCGCGTCGGACCGGTCGGACACGATGCCGCTGAAGAACCCGCGGATCTGCTCGGCACCGACGTAGGTCCGATCGAACGCATCGAGCGTCGCGTCGGGCTCGAACAACTCGACCATCTCGTCGAGGCGCCCGGAATCGCCGAGGTGGGTGTACGCCGCGACGAGCTCGCGGATCGCCTCTCGAGCGGCGAGCTCGTCGACGCCGTACGGGGCGGGCAACCCGCCCGCGGCGTCGGGGACGCGCGTGTCGATGCTCATGTCGATGCCACCCGTGCGGATGCGCTCGGGGCGACCCATGCGCCGTCACCGAGCCCCCGGATCAGCAACGTCGCATACGCGTCGGACAGCTCCGTCAGGGCGGAGCGCTGGCCGGGGCGACGGTGCAGGTGGCTGGACTTCATGAGCTCGAACACCATGTTCGTGGCCAGCGGCACCGGGATGCGATCGTCGAAGTCCCCCTCCTCGACCCCCTGGACGATGATGCCCTCGACGAACGCACTGAACGCCTTCCGCCCCGTGATCACCTTCCCGAGGTACTCGGGACTGAGACGCATGAACTCGCGTTCCGCGACGATCCCCCACTCACGTTGACGCTCCTTCAGCTCCATCCATCGGGCGATGAAATCCCGGAGCCGCTCCGGAGCGGACGCCGAGGCGATGTCGTCCGGCTCCTCGAGCACGGTCTTCCAGACCTCCTGAGCACGCATGACGAGCTCGAACAGGAGGTCTTCCTTCGTGTCGATGTAGTAGTAGATGCTGCCCTTCAGCAGCCCGACCGCGGACGCGATGTCCTGCAAGCTGGCGCCTTCGTATCCCTTCTTGTAGAAGACGTCGGCCGCCGCGAGTACGATCTCGTGCCACCGCTGCTCGCGATCACGAGTCCTGCGGCCGTCGCTGCTCGGTGACTGCTTGTCCAACGCGATCATCCTCTCGTCACCGATGGTGGACGGTCTGGTGGTGGAGGTCTGGTCATCCAATCCACCAACTTCAATCCACCAAACTTTTGGTAGATGCTACGTTCGCCGGTCCGGGCGGCGCAAACTTCGTGACGCGCGCGCTTCGAGGCGCCAGCGCACCTCGATCAGTAGGGTGATCGCATGTTCATCGACGGCAAGTGGGTCGACGCCCGTTCGGGTCGGACGTTCGACGTGACGGATCCGGCGACGGGCGAGGTGATCGGATCCGTCCCCGACGGCGATGCCGACGATGCTCACGCCGCCGTCACCGCCGCCGACGCGGCCTTCGGGAGCTGGTCGACGACCACGGCCCACGAGCGCGCCGACCTCCTCTACCGCACGTGGGAGCTCCTCCGGTCGCGATCGGAGGAGCTCGCGCGGTTGATGACCCGCGAGCAGGGCAAGCCACTCAAGGCCAGCACCGCCGAGGTCGCGTACGCCGGGGAGTTCCTCCGGTTCTACGCCGAGGAGGCGACCCGGGTCACCGGCGAGTGGCGCCCGTCGGCCCGCGCCGATCAACGCTTCCTCGTGCTGCGACAGCCCGTCGGCGTCGCCGCGATGATCACACCGTGGAACTACCCCATCTCCATGCTCACCCGGAAGATGGCACCAGCGCTGGCGGCAGGTTGCACGCTGGTGCTCAAGCCCGCCGAATCGACCCCGTTGTGCGCGAAGGCGGTGTTCGAGCTCTTCGAGGAAGCCGGCGTGCCGGCCGGCGTGGTCAACCTCGTGACGGCCGAGCAACCCGCCCCGATCGGCGACGTGTTCACGTCCGATCGTCGGGTCCGGAAGCTCACCTTCACCGGGTCCACGGAGGTCGGACGCCGCCTCGCCGGGCGGGCGACGAGCAACCTGAAGCGGGTGTCGGTCGAGCTCGGCGGTCACGCACCGTTCATCGTGTTCCCCGACGCCGATCCGGTCCGGGCCGCCAAGGGCGCGGCGGCGCTCAAGTTCCTCAACGCCGGCCAGGCATGCATCAGCCCGAACCGGCTGTACGTGAGCAAGGAGCACGAGGACGCCTTCCTCGGCACGATGGTCGAGCGTGTCAGCCGGATCAGAGCCGGCAACGGCTTCGACGACGGAGTCGGCGTGGGGCCCCTCGTGAACGAGGCCGCGGTCGCCAAGGTCGCCGATCACGTGGACGATGCGGTCCGGAAGGGCGCCGATGCCCTGGTGGGCGGCCATCGGTTGGTGGACGAACCCTACGATCGGGGCCACTTCTACGCTCCGACGCTGCTCTCGGGTGTTCGCGACGACATGAAGATCCACCACGAGGAGACCTTCGGTCCGGTCGCTCCCGTGATCACCTACGACGACGTCCACGACGTGATCGGGCTGGCGAACGACACCGACTACGGGCTCGCCGCGTACGTGTACACGAACGATCTCGGCACGGCGTTCCGGGCACTCGAAGGGCTCCGGTTCGGGATCATCGGGGTGAACGACGTCAACCCGACCTCGGCGTCGGTGCCCTTCGGAGGGATGCAGGACTCGGGCATCGGTCGCGAAGGCAGCCACGACGGCATCTCGGAGTACCTCGAGACGAAGGTGGCCGCGTTCGCGCTCTGACGCCGCCGACTACCCGCGGGTGAGCCCGAGCGCTCCCGCGATGACCTCCATCCCCTCGAGCCACGCCTCGACGCTGCCGCGGGTCGGCGCGACGAGGACATGCTGGATGCCGGCCTCCTCGTAGACGCCGCGTTCGTGCGCGATCTGTTCGACCGAGTTGTTGCGGGCATCCCAATCGACGCGCAACGAGATCGTGAACGCCTCGTCGGGACGTCGCTCGCGGATGCGACCGACCAACGCCGCCGCCTCGTCGGGGGCGACGCGGATGCCGGCGTACCCGTCGCCGCGCTCGACGGCCCGGTCGATCGCGGCGTCGCTGGTCCCCCCGACCCAGATCGGCATCGGGCCGATCGGCTTGGGCAGCACCCGCATGTCGGCGAACGAGTAGAACTCCCCGTCGTACGTCGCCGGGTCGTCGGTCCACGCCGTGCGCATCAGGTCGATGATGTCGTCGAGACGCCGACCTCGATCGCGGTACACGGCTCCCAGCGCCTCGTACTCCAGGCGTGACCAGCCGATCCCGATGCCGACGATCAGGCGACCGTTCGAGCAGTAGTCGAGTGTCGCGAGCGTGTTGGCCAGCTGGAGCGGGCTCGCGTACTGCGGGCCGACGAGCACGTTCGTGCCGATCCCGACGGTGTCGGTGGCCGCCGCAGCGAAGGAGAGGGCGACGAGTGGGTCCGCCAGCATCGGAGCGGGGTACTCCTGGGACACCGGGATGACCAGGTGGTCGCTCACCCAGACATCCGCGTACCCCAGATCCTCGGCCTTCCGGGCCGATCGCTGGATGGAGTCGGGTGAGAGTGCTCGTCCGAACTGCGCCAGGTGGATGCCGAATCGCATGATCGCTCCCTCTCGATGGATCTCGATGGATCCGGATGGATCCCGGTGAACTCCGGTGGACTTCCGTCGCGTGCTCGTGTCGTCGTGACGGCGGTCAGCGCCGATCGCGCTGCGACGACGGGTCGGGACGCATCCGGTCGAGCAGGTCCGGCGGAAAGTCCCAGAGTCCCTTGCAGCTCGCCCCCCCGTCGACCACGATCGTCTGCCCGGTCACGGCTCGGGCGAGGTCGGAGCACACGAACACGAGCGCGTCGGCGATGTCGGTCGCCGTGGGTTGCCGCAGGGGTGTCGCCCGATCGAGCCCGGGGCCGGGCTCGCTCACCTCGTCGGTCGGCGTGAACACGTTGCCGGGCGCGACTGCGTTGACCCTGATCCGGTCCGGGCCGAGCTCCTCGGACAGCGTCTTGACGAGGTGGATCACACC
>SKSP01000091.1 GCA_007122945.1 Ilumatobacteraceae bacterium
ACCGTGCCGCTCGACTCGCCCGGGTGACGGGTCGCGACGCGCTCGAATTGTCCTGCCGGTCCTTCCTGGCAGGGGCGATCGCCTGCAGGAGCCAACTGGGGGCGAGTCGCAGGGAGGCAGAGGCGGCGCTGGAGTTGGCCGACCGCCGTGGTTGGGCGAGGTCGCAGGCCGTCGCCCACGCCCACCTGTTGGTCGGGTGGTCGGCCCATCTCCAGGCCGATCGTGAACTCGCGGTCACGCAGGCCCAGCGCGCCGTCGCGTCGCTCGGCCCGAACGTCGATCCGGACGTCGAGCTCGGCGTTCGGAGCCTCGACCTGGTGGTCACCGCGGATGGCGATGCGCCGTTCGTGGCACTCCGGGCGTACCGCGAGGCGTTCCAACGGCTCGCGGGTGCGCAGATGGCACCGGCACTCCTCGCCTACGCCGTCCCCGAGGTCGTTCGCATCTGCCTGGACGTCGGGGAGCGCGACTGGGCACGGCTCATCGCCGAGCGGGCGAGCGCCGCCCTGCCCGAACCTGGTGAGCCGGCACTGCTGCGGGCGATGCTGCTGCACGACGACGGTCACCCCGACGCGGCCCGCGCGTCGCTGCTGCCGATCCTGCGAGGCGAAGCCGCGTGCCATGTGGTCACGGCTGCGGTGCATGCCCGGTGCCTCGCCGCGGAGATCGAACGCTCCCGCGGTGCGCCGACCCGGGCTCACGAGCTCGTCGTGGCGGCCGTCGAACTCGCGGTCGAGGAGCAGGTCGTGCGTCCGTTCCTCGATCGGCCGGTTGCGCTCGAGCTCCTCGCGGCGGGCCGTGGGCGCTTCGGGCGGCACGAGCCGTTCGTCGAGCGGGTGCTGGCCGCCCGGTCGCCGCTCGCGCCGGCGAGGAGCCATTCGGCTGATCGGCTCACGCCGGCGGAGCTCGCCGTGCTACGCGAGCTTCCCTCACTGCTCTCGCTGCCGGAGATCGCCGCGGCACGGGTGGTGTCGGTGAACACCATCAAGACGCACCTGCGGTCGATCTACCGGAAACTCGACGTGGACGGACGGCGGCGCGCGGTCGAAGTCGGACGCCGGCACGGGCTGCTGTAGGACCCCGGCTCACCCCGACGGGATCGCCCCCTGCGGGTGGGAGAGGAGTGCAGAGATGGAGAACGTGCTGGTCGGCGGGGTCGCGGTCGTCGTCGGAGGTGCGTTGTGCTTCCGGGGGTACGCCGCTCTGCGTATCGTGATCACCTTGTGGGGTGCGTTCGCCGGGTTCCTCCTCGGCGCAGGCGTGGTGGCAGGGGTGACGGGCGAGAGCTTCCTCGCCTCGGCGGCCGCGTGGGCGGCCGGACTCGTCGTCGCCGGGCTGTTCGGTTTGCTGGCCTACGCCTACTACGCGATCTCGGTCCTGATCGGGATGAGCGCGATCGGCTTCACACTCGGAACCACGGCGATGGTGGCGATGGGGGTGACCTGGTCATGGGCTGTCGTCGTGGTCGGGATCGTGGTCGGCGCGCTGCTGGCCGCGGTGGCCATCGCGGGTGATCTCCCCAAGCTGCTCCTGGCGCTGCTCGGTGCGTTCGCCGGGTCGAGCATCCTCATCGCCGGGATCCTGCTCCTGATCGGGCTCCTCGACCGTGGCGACCTCGCCTCCACTGACACCACGGCCGTCCTGGAGCTGTGGTGGGGATGGAACGTGGCCTACGTCGTCCTCGCGCTCGCCGGGCTGACGTCACAACTGCGTGACGTCACCGCCCGCCGTGGCTCCCTTCGGGACGACTGGTCCGGGTAGGTCCGACCGTCACCTGAACTCGAGCGCGGTGGCGCGGAGCCGGTCGGCCTGCTGTTCGTCCCAGTCGTCGGGTTGGAGCACCGTTGCCCACGCATCCACCGACTCCGACGTGTACCGGTGTCCGTGACCATCCGGGAGGTCGAGCGCGAACGGCAGGTCGGCCGTCACCTGCCAGAAGGTGATGAAGGGCAGCCACCTCATCTCGTCGAGGACATCGCGGCCGGGTGGCTCGACCAGCCAGTCGGGTCGTTGCACGATCAGCTTCGGCGTCCACCACACGATCGGGTCGGAGGGGTGCTGGAGATAGAGCACACGCGGCCCGTCCCACGGCCGATCGGGCGGCACGGCGCTGGCCCCGATCTCGTTGGCGAACCGCACGGTACGACCCTGGCGGTAGACGGGTTCGATCTGCCAACTCCCCGGCTCACGGCCACGGGTGAACTCGTCATGCAGGGTGTTGAAGTTCGGCGGACCGACGAACAGCGCACCGTCGACCCGGTTGCGCAGGTCGAACTCGCCGCTGAAGGCGGCCTCGGCTCCGAAGGAGCCGAGGCTCTCGCCGAACACGTACAGGCGGGGTCGTGCGTCGGGTGGGAGCGCCGACCACCGTTCGTACACGACGTCGAAGAGCGCACGTCCGGCCTGGCGCGCCCGCGGCTGGTCGACGAGGTACGACAGGGACGAGGGGAGGTAGGAGTACTGCATGGTCACGATCGCGGCGTCACCCCGCGTGAGGTGCTCGAAACTGGCGAGGGTGCCGCCATCGAGCCAACCGGTCCCCGTCGTCGTGGCGACGAGCAGGTGGCCGCGGGCGAAGCCGCCGGAGCGTTCGAGGTCGTCGACGGCCAGGCGGGCGCGATCCTCGATGTCGCTCGCGCTGGCCATCCCCGCGTACGCGCGGATCGGCTCCGCCGCCGACCCGCCGCGGAGTTCCTGGATCTCGTTCGCCGACGGACCCGAGGCGA
>SKSP01000217.1 GCA_007122945.1 Ilumatobacteraceae bacterium
CGGGGCCACGGTCCTGCACGTCGGTCCCGGTGAGCGAGGTCACGTCGCGGCCGTCGTCGTCGATCACGACGAGCATCTGCGCCTGGCCGAAGCGGGCGTCGTCGAAACGGTAGACGGCGACGCCGTAGACCTGGCCGTCGAGCTGCCAGGTCCCGTCGGCTGCCGACGTGGTGGTCAACGTCGACCGGTCGATCCGCGGCGGGTTGGTCTGGGCGAACGTGTCACCCTGTCGAGGCGTGGATCCCGTGATCGCGTCGGACGCCTCGACGGCCACGCCGCCGAGCGGGATGAAGCCGGCACCGCCCGGGCCGCTGTCGACCCAGCCGACGTCGCCGAAGAACGGGTCGACCTCCTCGATGAGCGCCACGTTGATCGTGCGCTGACGCGGGTCGGCCGCGCCCGGCGTCGGAGCGATCGCGCTCGACAGCGTGACGGTCGTGTCGAGGTAGCCGTCGGCGGAGACCTCGAGCACGCAGCCGGACCCGAGGAGCTGTTGTGACTGGAGCTGGAACGGGGTGAACTCGAAGTGGTTGGCGGGCGACTCCAGCACGAAGCCGGGGTACGGACGCACCTGCTCGCGGTTGTCGACCGGTGGGATCGACGCCGTGCCCGACTGGCTCCCGCAGACCAGCGTGACCTCGAGATCGTCGATGGCCGCGACCTCGGTCTCGCCGAGCGCCGTCAGCGTGGTCGTCTGGCCGTCGAACTGCGGCACGAAGAAGCGTCCGCCGAGCAGCGGGTACGGGTCGGCGACGAGGTCGTCGACCCGGACGGGCTCCTCGCTGTCGGGCGGGACCCGGAACAACATCGCAGCCGGCGTCTGCTCCACCGACTGGTCGATGATCTGGTCGGGCGACACGAAGTAACCCGGCGGTTGTCGGGTCACCTCCAGCCGGTACAGGCCCGTGATGAGCGAGTTCGGGGCGGACTCCCACAGGATCTCGCCGTCCTCGGGTTGCGCGCCGGCGAGCACCACCCGGCTCTCGACGAACGTCTCCACACCCGGACCGTCGACCCGGAAGATCGTGACCTCGTAGTCGCGCAGCGGCTGCCCACCGTTCGTGACGAGCTGGCCGGACGCCTGACCGAGCCGGAACAGTCGCACCTCGATGCTCTCGCGGGCGAGCCCGACCGAGACGCGCCGCTCCACCGGCCGGTAGATCGGTCTCGTCACCCGGACGCGGTACGTGCCGACCGGGACGTTCTCGAACACGAAGTTCGACTGTTCGCCGGCCTCGTCGGTGATCGTCCGCAGCGGTTCGTCCTCGCCGGGGGTGGCATCGAGCGCGTACAACGAGACGGTCGCCCCGACGAGGTCCTGGTCCTCGGAGTCGAGCACGCGCACGGCGACCGAGCCGAGCGCGGCGATCGGCGGCCGAGCGGTGAACTCCATCTCGATCGTACCGAGATCGAACGTCTCGCCGGCACCGACCGTGACCTGCTGGGCGAACGGCAGGTGGTCGAAGCGACTGATGCGGATCAGGTAGGTGCCGGGCGGGAGGTCGTCGACGTTGAACGTGCCGGGGACGGGCGCGGCCGCGGTGCTGCTGCGCACCGAGATGTCGTCGATCGACACCGTGACACCGGCGCCGACGATCGGGTTGCCGTTGTCGCTCACCACCCGACCGGTGATCGCGGCGGTGGTCGGCGTCATCTCGAAGTCGACGCCGGCGGCGTTGCCGGCGAGGGTCACCCGTCGGGTCTGGGTGATGTAGCCGTCGACGGCGGCGGTGACCGTGTACTGGCCCGGGATGTCGAGCCGAGGGATGCTGTAGAAGCCGACGTCGCCCTCGGTGAGGCTGGTGGTGGTGAACGTGTCGTCGCCGTCGGATGCGGTGATGGTGACCCCGCCCCGTGGCTGGGCGGCGGACGTGATCCGCCCGGAGATCGAGCCGACGCCGTCGCGCATCTGGACCGTGACGCCGTCGTTCTGCTGCCCCGCACCGAACGGGAGTTGGACGACCTCGGTCCCGAAGCCGCGCAGCTCGGCCGTCAGCGTGTAGACGGCCGGTGTGCTCAGCCCCTCGATGGCGAAGCTGCCGACCTGCCCCGCGCCGGCGGCGGTCGCCGAGGTGGTGCGGAACGTGAGGTCACCGTCGGTCACGGTGATGTCGACGCCGCCCAACGGCCCCTCGGGGCCGACGACGACACCGGACAACGCACCGTCGCCGGGTTCGAGCTCGACGTCGAGATCGACCCGCGACCCGTCGTCGGGTGGCGTGACCACGTACGAGCGACGGTTGTAGCCGGGCTTGGAGAAGGTCAGCTCGTAGTTGCCGCGTATCGGCACGTCGACGAAGCGCCACACGCCTTCGTCGTCGGTCGTGATCGGCGGCACCGACTCGGTCTCGCGCACCGGGCTGATCGAGCTCGGCCGGTCGGCGTGGCGCGCCGACCAGATCTTGCCGCTCTGCTTCTGGCGGCCGGCGAACGCGACGATCTCACCGCCTCCGTCGTCGCCGTTCCGCACGCCGCCGAGGTCGATCGGCGCGAGCTGCACCGTCACCCCCGAGGACTCGCCACCGGCGACGGTCACCGTGCCCGTGACGACGGTGAACGTCGGGATCGCCCCCGGCCCGGACGGCGGATCGGCCCCGGGCGCGTCGTCGTCGCCCGGCGTCCCAGGCGCCCCCGGACCGTCCGGTGCTCCCGGAGCGCCCGGTTCGCCCGTCGTGCCCTCGATCGGGTCGAGCGCCTGGTCGGCCGACCGGCGCGCCTCGATGTC
>SKSP01000421.1 GCA_007122945.1 Ilumatobacteraceae bacterium
CGCGCCGCGTCGTCGACGACGACCTCGCGGGACCCCTCGTCGGTCCCGTCACCGAGCACACCACCCACGACGTTCACGACACCGAGCACGATCAGGCCGAGGACGCCGCCCACCGCCATTCGACGCACCAGGTACCGCCGTCGGCTCACCGGTGGGCGGGCGGGGGGACGTCCGGCCATGCCGCCATGATACGGGCCGGGCGGGGCCGATCCGGGGCGTTCGCCCGGGGTGTCGGCGCCGCGCCGGTCGAAGTCGTGACGACGAGCGTTACCGGGCGGTAGCCTGCCGGTGTCCGCGTGAACACGGACATCATCACGCAAGTGAACACGGCCGGCCGGCCATCTGGCCCGGACGGCTCCACCACACCGCCCGACCAAGGGCACGTTCCCGACAAGGGGGAGAACATGATCAAGCGCAAGCAAATGCTTGCCGTCGCGATCACCGCCGCGCTCGGCCTCACGGCCGCCGCCTGTGGTAACGACGACGACGACGGCGCACCCGTCACCGAAGCACCGGCCGACGACCCGGCGGATCCGCCCGCGGACGACGACGAGCCCGCCGACGACGATCCTGCCGACACCGACCCGCCCGCCGACCCCGGTGACGGCGGCGACATCAGCATCGGCCTGCTGTTCGACATCACGGGCCGCGGCGACCGCTCGTTCAACGACGCGGCGGCAGCCGGCCTCGACCAGGCCGTCGCCGAGCTCGGCGTCACCGGCAACGAGTCCACCCCGACCGGCGACGGCGACCGCGCCGAGCGCCTCCAGGGTCTCGTCGACCAGGGCAACGACCTGATCATCGGCGTCGGCTTCCTGTGGGGCGATGCGATCACCGCCGGCGCCGAGGCCAACCCCGACGTCAGCTTCGCGATCGTCGACTCCGTCATCGAGCTCCCGAACGTCGCCTCCCTCGTGTTCTCGGAACAGGAAGGATCGTTCCTCGTCGGCGCCGCCGCGGCCCTCAAGAGCGAGACCGGCACGGTCGGGTTCATCGGCGGCGTCGAGAACGACCTGATCCAGCGCTTCGAGGCCGGCTTCGCAGCCGGCGCCCGGGCCGTCGACCCCGACATCCAGGTGCTGGTGAACTACATCAGCCAACCGCCGGACTTCACCGGCTTCGCCGACCCGGCGCGCGGCAAGGAGATCGCCGCGGCCCAGTACGAGGCCGGCGCCGACATCGTCTACTCCGCGGCCGGCGCCTCCGGCCTCGGCGCGTTCGAGGCCGCCCGTGAGGCCGGCGATCCCGGCGACGTGTGGGCGATCGGCGTCGACTCCGACCAGTACGAACTGGTCGGCGACGACCTCCAGCCCTACATCCTCACCTCGATGCTGAAGAAGGTCGACGTGGCGGTGTTCGAGGCGATCGGTGACCTCGTCGCAGGCACCTTCGACGGTGGCATCAAGGTGTTCGACGTCGCCTCCGGCGGCGTCGGGTACTCGACGAGCGGTGGATTCATCGACGACATCACCGACCAGCTCGACGACTACGCCGCGCAGATCGCCGCCGGCGAGATCGAGGTGCCGGCGTCGCCCTGAGCCTCGCCCGTTCGATCTCGCTCCAGCGAGACGACACGAAACGGCACGACGCCCGTCCGGTCCGCCGGGCGGGCGTCGTGCGCGTCCGGAGCGCAGGATCCCCATGGGATCCGACCGCGATGACTACGGTCGGATCCACCGAACACGGAGGGGGTCCCGACATGCCGATCGTCGACTACTGGAAGAAGGTGGTGCTCGAGCGTTACGCGACGTTCGAGGGCCGTGCCCGTCGCGCCGAGTTCTGGTGGTTCTGGCTCGCCAACGTCATCGTCTTCGTCGTGCTCGCCGTCCTGGCGGGGGCGGTCTCCAATGTGATCTGGGTGCTGTACGCGCTCTACGGCCTCGCCATGATCATCCCGTCGATCGCGGTGGCGGTCCGGCGGCTCCACGACACCGGGAAGACGGGCTGGCTGCTGCTGCTGGGCTTCGTCCCGGTCGTCGGACCGATCGTGTTGCTCGTCTTCTACCTGCTCGACAGCACACCCGGGACGAACCAGTACGGCACGTCGGAGAAGTACCCGACCGGCTGATCCCCTCGGGACGCCCGCCCCACGGCGCTCACGATGTCGCGGCGGCCCGTTCCGATCGGCTAGAACAACACCTCAATGAGCACCGCGGCGCCGACCGGCAGCGCCCCCCACGCCATCGAACTGCGCGACATCGTCAAGCGGTTTCCCGGTGTGGTGGCCAACGACGGGGTCGACCTCACGGTCCGGCCCGGCACCATCCACGCGATCGTCGGCGAGAACGGCGCCGGCAAGTCGACGCTGATGAAGACGCTCTACGGCGCCCACCAGCCCGACGAGGGCACGATCAAGGTCAACGGCACCGAGCGGCGCTTCAAGTCCCCCAAGGACGCCATCGCCGACGGGATCGGCATGGTCTTCCAGCACTTCATGCTGGCGAAGAACTTCACGGTGTTGGAGAACATCGTCCTCGGCCAGGAGCCGGGCCGGTGGTGGCGTCTCGACGTTGGCGGCGCCCGCACGAAGCTCCGCGAGCTCGGCGAGCGCTACGGCCTCGAGGTCGACCCCGACGAGCTGATCTCCGATCTCGGCGTGGGTGAGAAGCAGCGCTGCGAGATCCTCAAGGTCCTGTACCGCGGGGCCAACATCTTGATCCTCGACGAGCCGACCGCCGTGCTCGTCCCCCAGGAGGTCGACGAGCTCTTCGCCTCGCTCCGCGA
>SKSP01000567.1 GCA_007122945.1 Ilumatobacteraceae bacterium
CGATCCAGGTGTCGCCGACGCGCGCCATGCTCGCCGCTGCCTCCACGATGCCGGCGGGGACGCCGAGCGGCGACCTGCTGGGTGGCCCGGCGTTGTTCACGAGGTACCGCGCCGCGCCGCGCCGTACCGCTCCGACTCGCTCCACGCGGCATCGACCGCCGCAGCGTCGGTCACGTCACACACGACGGGATGGCACCTCCCGCCCGCTTCCTCGATGTCGGCGACGAGATCGAGGAGGCCGGCCCGGTCGATGTCCCAGGCCGAGATCACGAGTCGCTGATCGGCGAGGAGCCGCGCGGTGGCACGACCGATGCCCGACGCTGCGCCGGTCACCACGGCCACCCCGCCAGCCGGGAAGCCGAACGAGAGCTCCTGGTTCGCCTCGTGGTGGTCCGGGTCGTCGTGTGGCGACGTACGGATCATCGAGGAGCGGCGCCGAAGAGGGCGGTTCCGGCCGTGATCGGGCGATCGTCGTTCCCGACGTCCCGGAGGGTCCAGCGCACACCGATCGAGTCATCGGTCGGTGATCGGGTTGCGTCGGTCTCCATCCGGAACGGACCGCGCTTGCCCCTCGCGAGGAACATCACGTGCCACGCGGTGATCTGCATCGGGTTCGTGGCGATCGCGTGGGCCGCATCGGTGGCCGCCGCTTCGGCCAGGACGTGGATCGGGCCGAGGTGGAGCGCGGCGTCGGGCGAGGCCAGATCGTCCGACAGCTCCGGCAACGACCACGCGCCGTCCGCGTCGCGTCGGGCACCGAACACCGCGTGCAGCGGCGGGAGGTCGGGGGAGTCGACGACGTCGATCGGCGGGTTGTCCACTGCGCCGAACCCACCCGGTGGTGCGGGTCCGATGTCGGTGCCCATGCCCTCGGACAGGGCGATCACGCGGGACGGGTCGTCGGCCGCGACGATCCGCGACCTGCTGAAGCCCATCGTCCGGCCCGTGCGGATCGTCTCGCGGACGATCTCGATCGTGTCGACGTCGCGCGCCGGGTCGAGCACGTGCATCGACGCGATCACGGGGTTCGGGACGGCGTGCTCGTCGGAGAAGCCGCCCGCTTCCGGTGCGGCGATGCAGAGCGGGGCGGCCATGACGCCTCCCGTCTCGTTGCGCATGTCGTGGCGGAGCCGCATGAGGTCGGGCCCGTCCGCGGCAGCCTGTCGGTCGAACCCCCGGTGGCTGCGACCGAGGTACCGGTAGCTCAAGAGGCCGGTCCAGCGTTCCTCGAACTCGGACCAGTACGTCTCCGCGGAGGCTGAACGGATGTCACGCGGTCCGGTGGTCATGACGAGACGGCGTGGATCGTCTCGGCGCCGAACTGTTCGATCCATTCGATGAACTGGTCCTTGGTGCCGCGGAGACCGGGCACCTGGGGTCCGACGGTGTACATCGTCACGCCCAGGTCCTCGGCCCGCCGGATCGTCTCGATGTCGTTCCCGAGCCCGGCGACGATCTCGAACGGGCCGGTGCGGCCGGCGTCCTCGCGGTGGCGGAGGATCGTCGTGATGTGCGATTCGAGCTCGGCGAAGTCGTCGTCGAGCCAGTCCGCAGCGTCGCCGCTCCGGATCTGGCGGTGGTGGATCCAGCCGTCGCCGAGATGGCCGGCGCGCTTCAGGGCTCCGGCCGAGGTCCCGCCGATCACGATGGGGATCCCGTCGTGGCCCTTCACGGGCTTCGGCTGGAAGTGAACGGGTGGGATGTCGTAGAAGTCGCCGTGGAACTCGATGACCTCGTCCGTCCAGAGCCGACGGATCAGCTCGATCATCTCGTCGGTGCGGCGCCCGCGGTTGGCGAAGTTCTCGCCGACGATGTCGAACTCGTCCTGCATCCAGCCCACACCGATGCCGAACAGGACGCGCCCGCCCGACATCCGGTCGAGCGTGATGACCGAGCGGGCTGCCTTGATGGGATGCCGGAGCGGCAGGATGAACACTCCCGTACCGAGCCGGATGGTCTCCGTTCGCGACGCCACCGCGCCGAGGACCACCCACGGGTCGAACGTCGGCACCTGCGAGTTCATCGGCGGGTACCCGTCCTCGGTGTAGCTGTACTGGGGCGGCATCTCGACCGGGAAGATGAGGTGCTCGGGCATCCACAGTGCGGTGAACCCGTGCTGTTCGGCGACCGCCGCGACCTCGGGGTAGTGGCGGGCGCCGAGTCCCGAGAGTTGGATTCCGAATTGCATGTCTGCCTCCTCAGAGAGCGCTCTGCTTGGGGTCCCACGCGGCCCGGGCCTTGTCGCCGACCCGGTTGAGGCAGAACACGGTGATGAACATCACGGCGCCGGGGACGAACACGACATGAGGTGTCGTCTCGAGCTGGCCCTGGCCGGCCGCGATCATGTTGCCCCATGTCGGCGTGGGTCGTTGGATGCCGACGCCGAGGAAGCTCAGCGATGCCTCGGCGACGATCAGCACCGCGACGATGATGAACGAGTACGACAGGAGCGGGCGCACGACGTTCGGGACGAGCTCGCGGAGGATGATGCGCCCCGGCTTGGCACCGAGCGCCCGTGCGGCGAGCACGAACTCGCGCTGCGCGAAGGCGAGGGTGTTGGCGCGGGCGAGTCGGGTGTAGGTGGGGATGCCGAGGAGTGCGAGCGCGAGCGAGATCGTGATGACCCCGGGTTCGAACGCGGTGACCACGGCGAGGAGGAAGATCAGCGGGGGGAACGCGAGGAGCGTGTCGGTCAGGATGCCCACGCCGCCGTCGAGCTTGCCGCGGAAGTAGCCGGACGTGACACCGATCAGTCCACCGATGACGGTGCCGACGGTGACGGCGATGAGACTCACCTGCAACGACACGCGGGCCCCGTAGATGACCCCGCCGAGGATGTCGAGCGCTTGCGAGTCGGTCCCGAGCGGATGGCTCGAGAAGAGGTCGGGTCGTTCCCGGCTCGGCTGGGTCAGTGTGAGCGATGGATCGCGCGCCTCGGCGAGCGGGAGCAGGTCGGCGAAGACGGCCAGGAGGACGACGAGCACGAGCCACCCGGCCGACAGCCAGAAGTCGGTCTCGAACGTCGGGCTGACCAGCCGCTTCGCGATGGCGTCGATGCCGAAGTACATGGCGACGAGGCCGACGACCGCCACCGCGAGCCGCAACGCCGTCGGGTCGGTGATCGCGCCCAGGGCGATCCACAGGACCACCGCTCCGAGGGGGAGGAGGAGCGCAGCCACCCACGAACGGCGTCGTGGTGTCGGCGCGGCCGTCGCTGGAGCTCCCGACGAGGGCGCGTGGTCGACGATCGTGTCAGCCACGGCGGATCCGCGGGTCGAGGTAGACGTAGGAGACATCGACCAGGAGGTTGACGACGACGTAGAACACGGCGATCACGAGGACGCCGCCCTGCACGATGGGATAGTCGCCCGGGATCACGCCGTCGTTGACGATGAGGCGACCGACGCCCTGGATGCCGAAGATCGACTCGACGATCACCGTTCCGCCGATGGCGTTGCCGAACGACACGCCCGCGAGTGTGATGAGCGAGAACGACGAGGGCCGCAGGGCCTCTCTCCAGAGGATGTGCCGAGGTGTCATCCCCTTCGCCTTGGCGGAGAGGATGAAGTCCTCCTGGAGCGTGGCGATCAGGTCGGAGCGCAGCAGGCGGGTGAACACCGCGATCTGGGAGATGGAGATCGTGAGTGCGGGCAAGAAGGCCGACCGGAGGTTGTCGAGCACACCCCGCTCGGAGGTGAGCCGCACGAATCCGGTGCGGGGGAACGACGGGAAGTTCGCGAAGACGAGCAGCGTGACGCCGATCGCGACGAGGCCGGCGAGGATCCAGAGCGCGACGTTGCGCCCGAGGTCGTCGCCCACTCGGCGAGCGGCCGTGAGGAACATGCCGCATGCGACCGCGAGCCCGAGTGCCAGCCAGGCGTACCGGGGCACCTCGGGTTGGAACACGAACAGGTAGGCGAGGAGCAGGCCCGCGAGGAAGCCGGGGATGGAGATGAACGCGGCGGTGAGTCCGTTCGTGAAGCGGTCCACCGCGGTCCCCTCGCGGTACGCGGCGACGATGGCGAGCGGGAGCGACACGAACAAGGCGATCAACATGCCCATGATCGCCAACTGGAGCGTGATGGGCAGTGCGAGCGAGATCAGCTCGGTGACCGTGAAGCCCGGCTTGATGAGGGAGTTGCCGAGGTCGCCCGTGAGCGCGCTGCCGATCCAGTCGACGTAGCGCTCGACCAACGACGCGTCGAGGCCGAGCTCCTGACGGACGGCTTCGTACTGCGCCTCGGTGGCGTCGGGGCCGAGCGCGGCGCGTGCGGGGTCGCCGGGGACGAGATCGACGATGAAGAACGTCGCGAGCGACACCAGGAACAGCACGGGAACCAACTTGAGGAGTCGGAGCCCGATCATCCGTGCCATCTGTTGGATCCTTCGCGTCCGGGGCGATGAAGCGTCGGGTGGGTCGCCGAGGTGATCGGCGACCCACCCGACCTCGTCATGTCGGGATCAGTTGGTGACCACGGCGTCGTGGAACAAGAAGATGGTGGAGACGGTCGGGACGAGCCCCGACACGTCGTCCGTCCACACGACACCCTCGCTCGTGCTGCCGAACGGAGGCGAGACGAACTCCTCGTTGATCTGGTTGTTGATGGCGGCCAACACCGGTGCGAGGTCGGCGAACGGTGTCGCGAGCGCGTCGTCGAGCAGGGCGTCCATCGCGTCGCTCGCGTAGCCCATCCGGTTCGTCGGGCTGGTGCTGGACAGGTTGCGGATGAGCGACAGCACCATCGTGCCGGGCCCGGAGTTCCACCCGTTCGTGATGATGTCGAAGTCGCCCGTGCCGAGCCGGGCGATCGAGTCACCCGTCGCCATCAGCTCGGTGTCCAACTCGATGCCGACCGCGCCGAGCATGGCCTCGATGGCGATCGCCGAGTCGGGCCCCGGCGGCGCGTTGCCGGCGACGAAGTTCAAGGTGCCGTCCCAACCGTCGGCCTTGACTTCTTCGACCAGTGCAGCGGCGCGCTCGGTGTCGAGCGTCCGCTCCTCGACGGCATCCGAGTAGTACGGCGAGTCGGGTCCGATGTACGACAACGTGGTGTTCAGGGCACCTTGGTAGGCACGGTCGTTGATGATCTCGGGATCGAGCGCGAGCATGATGGCTTCGCGCAGCCGCGGGTCGGCCGTGGCGCGCCCCTCGCGGTGGTTGAAGTTGATCATCGCTCCGCCGTCCTGGGGGAAGTAGAAGTGCTGCACGCCGTCGTCGATCGCTTGCTGGTTCACGACCGGGTCGCGGAGGAACGCGACGTCGAGCTCGCCACTCCTGAATGCGTCGTACGTTCCCGCCGATCCGGGGATCCAGGTGAAGCGGATCGTCTCGACGCACACGGGGCCGCCCCAGTAGTCGTCGCGCGCCCTGAGGATCGTCTCCTCGCCGGGCACGTTGCGCTCGACGACGTAGGGGCCGACGCCGGCCGCGTCGGGCGGCTGGACGCGGAACGCGTCGACGTCGGGCCCGGCCGTCTTCAACTCGTTGGCGTCGTCGCCGATCACGTCCAGGTTGACGACCATGCCGGGCTCGTCGGCGAAGACCAGGCCGAACTCGGCGAGCGGGGTGTTCAGCGTGAAGCGCAGCGTCAGGTCGTCGACGATCTCGGTCTCCTCGATGTACTGCAGGAAGCCGCCGGAGGTGTTCCGCACCCCTTCGTCGGCGAAGTAGCGCTCGTTGTTGTCGGCCACCAGTTGGGCCGTCAGTGGCGTGCCGTCGCTGTAGGTGATGCCCTCGCGCAGGGTCATCGTCCAGACCGTGAAGTCGTCGTTGTCCGCGGTCAGCGACTCGGCGAGGTGCGGGCGCACCTCGAGGGTCGTCGGGTCGAAGATGAACAACACGTCGTAGACGGCCGCGATCTCGGTGCCACCCACGAGGGCGCCGGAGCTCCCCACGGGGTCGAACGCCGCGTTCGGGGCGAAGATGCCGTAGTCGATCTGGGAGCCGGGGATCGTCGCGTCGCACGGGGCGTCGACCGGGTCGACCGGGTCGTCGGTGTCGTCCGGCTCGTCGGTGTCGTCCGGGTCGTCGGTGTCGTCCGGGTCGTCGGTGTCGTCCGGGTCGTCGGTGTCGTCCGGGTCGTCGGTGTCGTCCGGGTCGTCGGTGTCGTCGGCGACGGTGTCGTCGACCGTGGGCTCCTCGGTCGCGGTGTCGTCGTCGCCGCCGCAGGCCGCGAGGACGAGCGACGTCGCGGCCAGTAGAGCCACGACGCGATTACCCCTGGACAATCTCATTTCCTACCCCCTGTTGATTCGGTCACGCTGACCGGCTCGGTTCGGTCACGTCGACCGAACGTTTGGTTGCCGAACCTAATCGCTCGGTGCGGTTGCGTGCAAGATGCAACGAGTGCCGTCGGGCCGCTTCTCGGCGTGCCCGTTCAGTCCCTGCCGGCACGCTTGGTGATCAGGTCCCAGATCGATCGTGGTCCGTACTTGCGTGCCAGTGCAGCGCGGTCCACCGTCTCCGGTGGTCCTTCCTCGAGATCCGCGTCGTAGTGCTCGACGAGGGTCCCCGCGATCCGGTCGTGCAGGCCGCGCCGTCGGGCGTCGAACGGTGCCGACGCGCCGAGGATCAACACGATGACGCTCCCGAGCACGGCGCCCGGCGTCAACCGCAGCACCGTGAACGGGAGCGTTCGCCGGATCGCACCGCCGAGTCGGGGCGGCGAACCCGTCGTCGCGTCGACGACTCGCAGGTTGAACAGGTCCTTGCCGGGGGTTTGGCCCCGGGCGACGAGGAACGCGACCTCGTACACCGTCGCGACGACCGCGAACAGAACGGTGGCAGCGAACGCGCGCCCCCACGGCGCGGGCGCGAGGCGGTCGGACGCGGCGCTCATGAGCGGTGCGAGTCCGAGCAGGATCACGGCCAGGGTGCAGAACAGGATCGTGACCATGTCGACGACGCGCGCCAGGATCCGCGCCACGGTCATCGGGAGGCGAGCGCCGGTCGACGGCGCGTCCGGTGCCGATCGGGACCCGTCGTCGGTCTCGGCGTCAGGTGGGGAAGTGGCAGGCGACGTAGTGGTCATCGTCGATCGGGCGGATCTCGGGTTCGTCCGTCGCGCAGATCGGTTGCGCGCGCGGGCAGCGGGTTCGGAACCGGCAACCACTGGGTGGGTCGATCGGTGACGGCAGCTCGCCGACGATCTGACGCTCGCTCCTGCCGCGTCGGGGGTCCGGTACCGGGATCGACGCGAGCAGCAGGTCGGTGTAGGGATGACGCGGACGTGCGAACAGCTGGTCGGGCGTCGCGACCTCGCAGATCTTGCCGAGGTACATCACCACGACCCGATCGCTGACGTTCTTCACGACCGCCAGGTCGTGGGCGATGAAGATCAGTGTCAGGCCGTAGCGTGCCTTCATCGACTTCAGCAGGTTCAGGATCTGTGCCTGGACCGAGACGTCGAGCGCGGAGACGGGCTCGTCGCAGATGATGATGCTCGGATCCATCACGAGCGCTCGCGCCACGCAGATGCGCTGGCACTGGCCGCCCGAGAACTCGTGAGGCCGGCGCCCGCCCACCATCTGGGGGTCGAGACCGACGTTCTCGAGCACGGCGTCGACGGTCTGTTGCTTGTCGCCCGGGGACCTCCAGATGTCGAGTCCCTCGGCGACGATGTCGCGGACCTTGCGCCGGGGATTGAGCGACGAGATGGGGTCCTGGAAGATCATCTGCAGGCGTGTCCGCAGCCGGCGGAGGTCCTCGCCCTCGAGCCCGGTGAGCTCGGCCCCCTCGAAGCGGATCGAACCCGACGTCGGGTGCGGGAGTTGCATGATCGCGCGCCCCGTCGTGGACTTGCCGCACCCGGACTCTCCCACGAGGCCGATGGTCTCGCCGGCCCGGGCGTCGAAGCTGATCCCCGAGACGGCCTTGACCGTCTGGTTGCCGCGGGTCCGGAACTCCACGACGAGGTCCTCGACACGGAGGACGACGTCGTCGGCGTCGTCGCGCAGGTGCGCGGCGCCGGTGCCCGCCATCAGCGCGCCCCTTCCGGTGAGCGATGCGGCGCGCCGGCCGGGCCGGTCCGCTCGGGGGTGGTCGTGGTGCTCAACGATACGGGGAAGAAACAGGCGTACTCGTGGCCCCGACCGTCGTCGGTGAGTCGGGGATCGTCCTCGCGGCACCGTTCTCGGGCGTGTTCGCAACGGGGCGCGAAGCTGCAGCCCGTGGGTCTGGCGGTCATGTCGGGCGGGCGGCCGCGAATGGCGTTGAGCACCGTGTGGCTCTCGTGTTCGATGCGAGGGATCGAGCGCAGGAGCGCCTCGGTGTACGGGTGGCGCGTCTGCTCGAAGAGCTCGATCGCGGATGCCCGCTCGACGATGCGCCCCGCGTACATCACGGCGATGCGGTCGGCGTACGCGGCCACCACCCCGAGGTCGTGCGTGATGAGGATCATCGACATGCCGAGCTCTTCTTGCAGCTCGGCGAGCAGATCCAGGATCTGCTTCTGCACGGTGACGTCGAGCGCGGTGGTCGGCTCGTCGGCGACGAGCAGCTTGGGTTCGCACGAGATCGCGATGGCGATGGTGACGCGCTGGCGCATGCCGCCCGACAGCTGGTGGGGATACTCGTCGAGGCGGCGCCGTGCCTCGGGGATGCCGACCCGGTCGAGCAGCGAGACCGCCCGCTCGGTGGCGCTGCGTTCGTCGATCCCGAGGTGGAAGCGGATCGGTTCGACGATCTGGCGGCCGATCTTGCGGACCGGGTTGAGCGAGGTCATCGGATCCTGGAACACCATCGCGATCTCGCGGCCCCAGAAGTGCCTGGCCTCCGACATCCGGAGTGCCCGGGTGTCGCGCCCGTCGAAGACCACCCGGCTCTCCGGCGAGATGGTGGCTCGCCGGCCGAGGATGTTCATGATGGATCGGACGAGGACGGACTTGCCCGACCCGGACTCGCCCACGATGCCGAGCGTCTCCCCGGCGCCGAGCTGCAACGAGACGTCGTCGACGGCGCGCAGGGGGCCGCGCTGTGTCTCGAACGTCGTCGACAGATGCGACACCTCGAGCAGCGCAACGTCCCGATCGGTCATGTCCGTGTCTCCCCCGTCTTCCCCTGCTCGATGCGGGCCGCGTGCGCTGCCGGCCGGCCACCACCCATCCGTTCGACCTCCGTCCTCGACGGTGGTTCGGTGGCCCCGTTCTCAGTCCCCGGCGGTCGGTACGGTACCCGGTTCGGACCGCGTCGCCGGCTGGATGGGCGGCGCGGACCGCCAGTTGGGCACCCCGTGCTCGGGTTGGGCCGCGATCTTCTCGCCATTGGTGAGCCACGCCCAGTGGCTGTGGTTCAGCTGGTGCATCGTGAAGCAGGAGTTGAGGGCATTGGTGAAGCCCATGATGTCGGTGGTCTGGTTGACCGCTTCTTTGATCAGCAGCGCGGCCATCGTGGGCGTCCGGGCGATCCGGCGCGCGAACTGCAGGGTCCGTTCACCGAGCTCGTCCTGCGGGAAGACCTTGGACACCATCCCCAACTGGTAGGCCTCGTCGACCCCCATCGAGTCGCCCGTCAGCATGAGCTCTTTGGTCTTGCGCGGACCGAACTCCCACGGGTGGGCGAAGTACTCGACGCCCATCATCCCGAGTCGGGTCCCCACGACGTCGGCGAACTCGGTGTCCTCGGCGGCGACGATGAGGTCGCACGACCACATGAGCATGAGGCCGGCGGCGTACACGGGTCCGTGCATCTGTGCGATCGTGATCTTCCGCAGGTTGCGCCACCGCAGCGTGTTCTGGAAGAAGTAGTGCCACTCCTGCAGCATCAGGGCCTCGCTGCCCTCTCGCTTGCCGCCGTTGATCTGGCGGGTGGGGTGCTGGTTCGGGCCCGGCGTGAACTCCTCGAGCATCTTCTTCGACCCGAGGTCGTGGCCCGCGGAGAACATCGGCCCGTTGCCGCCGAGGATCACGACCCGGACGTCGTCGTCGGCCTCGGCGAGGAGGAACGCGTCGTTCAGTTCGACGAGCAGGCCGCGGTTCTGCGCGTTGCGCTGCTCGGGTCGGTTGAGCATGATGCGGACGATCTCACCGTCGTCGTGTGTCTCGACCTCGATGAACTCGTAATCGGGAAATGCCATCGGTCTTCCTCCATTGCTGCGAACGTGACTGCTGCGAACCCCTGACGGGCGTGGCCCGGCTGCTGCGGAACTCTACCAAACGTGCGGTAGGTCACTCCATTCCGCTGGTCGTCCGCAGGTCGGCTTGTTCTGCCAAACGGTCGGTAGTTAAGGTGCTACTTCGACCTCGTCTGATTCCGGACGTGCAACCGAGAACGAGGCCACTCGTCGAAGAGGCCGCTCGTCGAAGAGGAGCAGAGATGCATTGTGGTGTGATGGTGACCGGGTACAACCAGGATGACTGGGAGCGCCTGATGACGGGTGATTACGACCGGCCGCCGACTCGGTCCGATGCCGACAACATGGACGA
>SKSP01000395.1 GCA_007122945.1 Ilumatobacteraceae bacterium
GCAGGCGCGCGACGTGGCACCGATCCAGCCGCTAGTCCAGCAGGGCGTGGTCGACGACGACGCCGCGGCCCTCACAGTTCGGGCACAGCTCGGAGAACTCGGTCAACAGCCCTTCACCGATCCGCTTGCGGGTCATCTCCACCAGGCCGAGCTCGGAGATCTCGAACACCTGCGTCCGGGTCTTGTCGCGAGCCAGCGCGGCTCGGAACGCCTCGACCACCTTGGCCCGGTTCGGCTTGATCTCCATGTCGATGAAGTCGATCACGATGATGCCGCCGATGTCCCGCAACCGGAGCTGCTTGGCGATCTCCTCGGCGGCCTCCATGTTGTTGTGGAACACGGTCTCCTCGAGGTTCGAGGTGCCGACGTTCTTGCCGGTGTTGACGTCGATCACGGTGAGCGCCTCGGTGTGCTCGATGATCAGCGACCCGCCCGACGGCAGCCACACCTTCCGGTCGAGCGCCTTGTGGACCTGCTCGTGGACGTGGAACCGCTCGAACAGCGCAAGGCCCTCGGCCTCGGCGTCGTAGTACTCGATCCGGTCGGCGAGCTCGGGGTTGAACGCGGCGACGTAGTCGCGCACCTCCTCGAACAGCCGGCGGTCGTCGATCATCACGCCGCGGTAGTCCGAGTTGAACTCCTCGCGGATCACGCGCACGGCGAGCTCGGGTTCGCGGTGCAGCAGGGTCGGACGCTGGGTCTTCTTCGCGGCGGCCTCGATGCGCTCCCACTGGTCGAGCAGCAGCCGCACGTCGGCGCGCAGCTCGTCCTCGGTCGCGTGCTCGGCGGCGGTGCGCACGATCAGGCCGTGCTGATCGGGCTTGACCCGGTCGAGGATCGCCCGGAGCCGCTTGCGGACGTCGTCGGGCAGGCGCTTGGAGATCCCGTAGGTCGACGAGTTCGGGATGAGGACGACGAAGCGTCCGGGGAGCGAGACCTCCTGGGTCAAGCGAGCACCCTTGGCGCCGATCGGGTTCTTCGTGACCTGGCACGTGATCAACTGGCGGGCCTTGAGGATCTCCTCGATCCGCAGGTCGGCACCCTTCCCACCCTTGGTCTCGACGTCCTCGGGGTCGTACTGCAGGTCGCCGCGGTACAACACCGCGTTCTTCGGCGTGGCGATGTCGACGAAGGCGGCCTCCATCCCGGGCAGCACGTTCTGCACCTTGCCGAGGTAGATGTTGCCGTGGATCTGGCTGATGTCGTCGGCCGGACGGCTCACGTAGTGCTCGATGAGGTTGCGGCCTTCCAGCACGGCCACCTGGGTCATGCCCGGTCGCACCTGGACGCACATGAAGTAACGACCGATCGGCTTGCCGTTGCGCTCCCGGCCCCGCCGCTGCTCGAGCAGCTCGGGTTCGATCTCGGGCGGGCTGTCGGCGCCGCCGCGGCCACCACGGCCACCACGACGCTTCTTGTTGCGCGGTCCGGTGTCGGAGGCGGCCGACCCACCCTCGCGCCGACCGCCGTCACGACGACCATCGGCGGCATCCCCACTCCCGGTGCCACCCCCGCGCCCGCCGCGACGGCGGCGACGCTGGCCGCTCTTGCCCGAGCGGCCACCCCCTCGGCCGTCAGCGGACGCCCCACTCTGCGATCGCGCGTCGTCGGACGACCCCGACGACGTCGCGGGGCTCGGTGCCGGACGGGTGTCGCCGATGCGGGGTTTGCGCACCAGCGCCTTCTCGGCGGCCTCCACCGACGAGGCGCGCCCGGACCGCATCCGCTCGGGCAGCTCCTCGGGGTCCCGGTCGGATCGCCTCGCCGCCGGCTCGGGGCCGCCGCCCCGGCCGTTCGACGGGTCATCGAGCGCCGAGTCATCGCGCGCCGAGTCATCACGCGCCGAGCCGTCACGCGCCGAGTCATCGCGCGCCGAGCCGTCGCGCGCCGGGCCGTCGGCGTCCGACGTGGTGTCGGCGGCGCCGGCAGCGCCATCGTCGAGCGTGCCAGCGCCCTTGCGGCGGCCCTGGCCGCCCCTCGAACCCCGTCGGCGCTTACGGGCCTGGTCGGGAGCGCCGCTCGCCGAACCGGTCGACGCATCGCTCGGGGAACTCGTCGACGAGCCGGTCGGCGGGCTGGCTGCAGCGCCCGACGATTCGTCGGTGGGGCGGTCGTGATCGTCCATGGGGGTGGTCCTTTCTCGTGCGCCGACCGGCCGGTACGGACATGCGCGGAACGTCGCGCTCGACCGTCACGCCCCGACCTCGTGGTCGATGGGCGCGATGCGGTCGATGCCGTCGGTGCGGTCGGACGCGGCCACGGGCTGCCGACGCGGTGCGAGCACCTCGCGTCGTGCGCCGTCGTGGCTCGTCCATTGGTGGATGCGGAGGACCCGCACGTCGAGCGGGTCGATGTTCGGGAAGGCGAGCCCGGACAACTCGGACGGGCGCAGGGCGCGCCCGGTCGTGGCGAGATCGGCGAGGAGCCGATCGCCGGAGACGCGGAGGTCGAGCAGCAGCGGCCGGATGTCGTCGGTGCGACGTTCGCGCTTGCGCTCCCGCTCGAGCAGGATCTCGTCGCGGTCGAGCAGTGCGACGGCGGCGGCGAGGTCGGAGGACGTGAGGCCGGCACCGGCCAGCCCCCCGGCCCACAGGGCCCAGGTGCAGGACGTGACGACCTCCTGCAGCGAGCCGGCGGCCCGGTCGACCACCGCGGCCGCGGTGACGTCGACCCCGTCGGGGAGCAGCGCCGACATGCGCTCGGGGAGCTCCTCGACCTCGA
>SKSP01000029.1 GCA_007122945.1 Ilumatobacteraceae bacterium
ACGTCGAGGGGGAACGCGATCGACAACAGGTGCTCTCGGTGCTGCCAGTCGACGTCGACATCGATGTCGAGTCGTGGGCTGCCGGCCCGCAGCGTGTAGGTCACGACGAACGTCGACGGCCCGGCCGTCCGCTCGACACGGACCATCCCGACGAGTGGCCCGGCGGCGAGCACCTCGATGTGGCCGGCGGTGGTGATCGGACGACCGGCATCGACGGTCCACGCCTCGACGTCCCACGCGTCGTACTCGACCGGTCGGTCGGCGGCGAGCTCGAGCACCGCGGCGAGCCGGCCCTCGGGGACCAACTCGCGCGCCCGGGCGAGGTCGATGACCGACGTCAGGTTGCCGGCGTCGTCCCAGCGCGCGGCCACGTGGCCGTTCGTCATCGATCGGTCGGTCACGACGACCCGATCGTCGATCGGGAGCGCCTCGGCCGGCGCGGTCCCGCACGCCGGGATCACCGCCCGGAACGCCTCGGTGCGCTCCGAGTCCGACCGGGCGATCGACTGGCGTGGCCCGTGTCCGCTCGGCTCGAGGCCGTCGCTCGACACGATCACGACCTCGTCGCGCCGCTGGCTCGCCGGGTTCGTGAGGGTGGGGGTCGCGGGCACGATCGCGTCGAGCAACTCCGCCGCCCGGCGTTCGAGGTCGCCGATCACCCGGCGGTGCACGGCTTCCGCGTCGTCGTGCACCCAGGCGATCGACGAGCCCGGGATGATGTCGTGGAACTGCTGCGTGAGCACGTCGCGCCAGAGGTGATCGACGTCGGCGGTGACGTCGGCCGTGGCGGCCCACAGCTCGACCTCGCGCAGCAGACGTTCGCAGCGCCGGTTCCCGGCCTTGGTGCGCCACTGGCTCGTGAGCGTGCCGCGATGGGTCTCGAAGTACAGCTCGCCCCGCCACACGGGCGCTTCCGCGCCGTGGAGGATCTCGGCCTCGACGCGCTCGAAGAACTGTGCGGGTGTGCCGATCTCGACGCGGGGTGCACCGTCGATGTCGCCCATCCGGCGTGCACGCTCCAGCATCTCCCGGGTCGGTCCGCCGCCTCCGTCGCCGTGCCCGAACGGCATCAACGACCAGTCGCTCCAGGCGTGCTCGGCGAAGTTCGACGACGCGTGGGCGACCTCGGCCGGGGTGATCTCCGCGTTGTAGGTGTCGACCGGTGGGAAGTGCGTCAGCACCCGGGTGCCGTCGAGGCCCTCCCACCAGAACGTGTGGTGGGGGAACCGGTTCTGCTTGTTCCACGACAGCTTCTGGGTGACGAACCGGCGCATCCCACCTGCGGCGAACACCTGCGGGAGCGTCGCGGGGTAGCCGAACACGTCGGGGATCCACATCTCGGTGCAACGCATCCCGAACCGCTCCTCGAACCAGCGCTGGCCGAACACGATCTGGCGCGCCAGGCTCTCGCCCGACGGCAGGTTCATGTCGGCCTCCACCCACGATCCGCCGACGGGGATCCATCGGCCGGCGTCGACCGCGGCGCGGATCTGCTCGAACAGCTCCGGGTGACGCTCCTCGATCCAGGCGTACTGCTGGGCCTGCGAGCACGCGAACCGGTGCTCGGGCCACTCCTCGAGCAGTCGCACCGCCGACGCGAACGTGCGGGTGCACTTGCGGACGGTCTCGCTGGTCGGCCAGAGCCAGGCCGTGTCGATGTGCGCGTGACCGGTGGCGACGATGCGGTGGGCGCTGGCACGGGCGGGGAGCGCGAGGCTGCGAGCGGCGATCCGACGGGCGTGTTCGATCGCCTCCCGGTCGCCCGGGATCGCGGCGGCGAGCGCGTCCAGTGCATCGGTGATCCCGTGCCGGATACGCGTGCGGCGTGGGTCGTCGAGCCCGAGGGTGCGCATCACGCCGTCGAGGACGTCGAGGTCGTGGGCCAGCGCCTCGGCGGTGGTGTCGACGAGGACGAGGTCGGCGCGTCGGAACCGGTACAGACCGGCGTGCGTGGCGGGGTCGGGGAGCGTGGCCGGGTCGCCGAGCGGCGACGGTCGGAACTGGACGAACGTGGGGTTCGACGCCGCCTCGAGCTGGATCTCGATCGGGCCCGGCTCGGCCGGCAGCACGAACCCGGTGCGACGCGGGTGGATCCCCTGGACGGGTCGCTGTGCGTCGTCGACGATCAGACCCTCGCACTGGAAGCCGGCCGCGTCGGGATGGAAGCCGAGGTCGACGACCGCCTCGACGCGCCGACCGGTGCGCAGCGGCACCCAATCGGCGGGGACCTCCCCGCTGAACCGGAACCACGTGGTGCCCCACGGCGGCCCCCACCGGTCGCCGGCGGCGAAGGGTGCGAGGTCGTCCGGCGCCGGTCCGGCCCGGATGGTGAACGGTCGCAGGTCGAGGTGGACGAGCGACACCACCCGCTCGGCGAGCTCCCGGGTGATCCTCCGCTCGGCCAGCACCCGGTCGTCGTGCACGTCCCGACCGTAGCGCTCATCCCCCGCTGCGTCCCCGGCCCTCGGCCCCGAACATCCCGACCGCCCGCCTACCCCGCCTACCCCGCCTGCCCCGCCTGCCCCGGAGTGACTCTGTGTCGCTGGGTGCCGGGTGGGGCGGCGCTGGGCGACTCTGTGTCGCTGGGGTGCTGGTGAGGGCGGTGAGGGCGGTGGGGGCGGACCGGTCAGGCGGGGCTGACGTCGAATGCTTCGGGGCCGCGGCGGCCGGGGCGGACCGAGAACCGGACCCGCTCGTCGGCGTCGAGCGA
>SKSP01000268.1 GCA_007122945.1 Ilumatobacteraceae bacterium
AGCACGGCCGGGTGGATCGTCTGGGAGAACCGACGGGCGGTGACGTTGACGAACGGCAGCGGCGCCAGCGCGACGACGGCGAGCAGCGGGTCGGTGAGGAACAGCACGACGACGACGCCGAGGACGAGGGCGATGTTCGACAGCGTGAGCGGGATCATCACCACGAAGGTCTGGATCTGGTTGAGGTCGCTCGACGAACGGCTCATCAGCTGACCGGTCTGGGCCCGGTCGTGGTAGCCGACGTGGAGGGCCAGCACGTGCTCGAAGATGCGCTCGCGCAGGCGGGCCTCGGTGAGGCGGCTCTCGCGGAACGCGAGGTAGCGACGGGTGGCCGTGAACGTGCCGGTGACGAGCCCGGCGGCGGCGATCAGCAACGCCCAGCCGATCACGCTCCCGCCGCGCTCGATGCCGCGGTCGATGGCGAGCCGGGTCAGCTGCGGGACGGCGATCTTGCCGGCGGTCCACAGCAGCCCGACGGCGACGCCGAGCAGCAGGCCGCGCCGCTGCCGCTTCAGGAGGTCGACCAGGAGGCGCCACTTGGTGCGGCGCTCGGCCCGGTCGTCCCGGCGAGCGGCCGCACGGCTGGCCGGTGGGTCGGCCGGGGGGCTGGCCACGCGGTCGGCCGGGTTGCCGGCCTCGGTGGTCAACCGCCGAGGAGCTCGGCGACGCGCTCCTTGGGTCGGCCGATCAGCGCCCGGTCGGCGGCGACGAGGAGGGGTCGCTGCATCAGGCGCGGGTGTTCGACGAGGATCGCGACGATCTGGTCCGCGGTGGCGACGTCGTCGTCGGTGAGGCCGAGCTTCTTGAAGAAGCTGTCCCGGCGGACCAGGTCGGTGTGGGGGTCCTCGAGCTTGCCGAGCACGTCGCGCAGGGCGGGCTCGTCGAGCGGCTGCTTCAGGTACTGGACGATCTCGACATCGGCGCCGAGGCCGTCGGCGATCTCGACCGCGTTCTTCGAGGAACCACAGTTCGGGTTGTGATAGATCGTCACCGCGCTCATGGGCACTCACACTAGGCACGGACCCCTCACGCAGCAGCCCCGGATGACGGCACTGGCGATCGGGGTCGTCTTCTTCGTCAACGGGGCGACGTTCGCGTCGTGGGTGCCGCGGCTGCCCGAGATCCGGGAGTCGCTCGAGATGAGCGACACCGTGCTCGGGTTGACGCTGGTCGGCAGCGGGCTCGGCGGCGTGGTGATGAGCGTGGTGAGCGGGTGGGTGGTCGACCGGTTCGGCAGCCGCGTCTCGACGGTCGTCACCTCGCTCGCGCTCTCGCTCACCCTGCCACTGATCGCCGTGGCACCGGCGCCGGCGATCTTCTTCGCGGTGCTGCTGGCGATCGGCGGGTTCGACGGGTTGACCGACGTCGCGATGAACTCCCAGGCGCTGCAGCTGCAGCGTCGCGTCGCCCGCTCGATCCTCAACCGGATGCACGCGACCTGGTCGATCGGCACGCTGGCGGGCGGGGTCTCCGCCAGCGTCGCGGCAGGCGTCGGTGTGTCGCTCGGGTGGCAGCTGTCGGTCACGGCCATCGTCCTCGTCGTGGCGACGGTGGTGGTGACGCCACTGCTGTTGCCACCCGGGCCGCGGTTCGAGCCGGAGGTGGACGACTCGGGCCGGCGGGTGCGCCCGGCCCGCCTGCTGCTGGCGGGGTTGTTCGGGATCGGGGTGCTCGGGATCCTGGTCGAGATGCCGCCGACCGAGTGGGGGACGCTCGTGATGGCGGAACGCTTCGACGTCTCCGCGGGCGTGGCCGGCCTCGGGTTCGTCGGCTTCACGGCGGGGATGGTGCTCGGACGACTGACCGGCGACGTGCTGGTCGATCGCTTCAACGCCGAGCTGGTGCGGCGGGTGAGCGCCGGGGTGGCGGCGGTCGGGCTCGTCGTGGCGTGCACGGGTGCGGCGCCGGCGATCACGGTCGCCGGGTTGTTCGTCGCCGGGACGGGCGGCGCGGCGATGTTCCCGATGTCGGTACGCCGCTCGGGCGACCTGGTGCCGGGCGCCACCGGCGTGGCGATGTTCTCGGCGGGTGCCCGGCTCGGGATCCTGGTCGGCCCGCCGCTGATGGGGCTGTTGAGCGACGCGACGTCGAGGTCGACGGCGCTGCTGATGGTCGCCGGGACGGCGGCGGTGGTGACCGCCGCGATCCGGCTGCCCGACGCGCCGCCCCGGCCGGGGCCGATCCCCGACGAGGGCCTCGTCCCCCACCACTGACCAGTCGCACTGACCAGTCGCACTGACCCGTCACCACTGACCCGTCACCACTGACCCGTCACAACTGACCCGTCACCGGCGACGATGACGGTGTGACACCCCCGGCGTACGTTCGTCGTCACCGACCTCCCCCGGACCGATCCCGACGAGAGATCACGGGGTACCCCCATGACCGATCCCACCGCCCGCCGGGTCCCCCGGGCCGGGCTCGACCCGATCACCGACGCCGCGACCGCCCTCGACGTCGTGTACTGCGCCCTCCACCTGCCACCCCGACACGAGACGATCGTCGTCCTGCTCGACCGACAGCGGTGCGGCAGCACGATCACGGTCGTCGCCGACACCGTCCGCCCCGACGACGTCGTCGAGGTGATCGAATGTGTCGGCGCGGCGGCGGCCGCGACCCGGGCGGTGTCCGGCCTCGTCGTGGCGAGCGTCCGCCCCTGCGCCACCGGGCCCGAAGAGGGCGACGTCGACCGTTGGCTCGAGATCAGTGCCGTCGCTGAACAGCTCGGCGTGCCCGTCCTCGAGTGGTTCGTGGTCGGGCATCGCACCGAGTGCCCGCGCGACCTCCTCGGGGAGCCGCCACGATGGTGAGGCACGTCATCACGACCGACCCGCCCGGGCGCGGGCCCGACGTTCCGCCGGTGTCAGGCGCAACCCGGCCGCGCGCAGCCGGCGCACCAGCTCGCGGCTCTCGACCTGGACCGCACCGGCGGCCACCATCGCGTCGCGGTACTCCTCGGGCACGTCGTAGTGGTCACCCTGGAAGCCGCGCCGGGGGATCTCGACCGACTCGGCGAAGCGGTGCAGCTCGTCCAACGAGGTGTCGCTCACGAGGTGGCACCACCGTCGGCCCCGGAACCACCAGCGCGGCTCGTCGATCAGGATCGTCACGATCGCAGGTTGCCACACCGAGGCGGCGTGCGGCCCGTGGGGTCACCCGTGGGGTCACCCGTGGGCCCGACCGTGGGCCCGACCGATGGCCGGAGCGCCCGGTCGGCGGGCATGCTGGGGGCCGCCATGACGATCGACGAGACCGAGCTCCGCCTGGCGTGGGAGCGCGCCGTCGGCCGCTCGCGGGCTGCGCGCTCGGCGTTCGAGTCGGTGCTCACCCGGCACCGCGAGCCCCACCGCCGGTACCACGGCGTGCGGCACGTGGTGTGGGTGGTGCGTCACGTGCACTCGCTGGCGACACACGAGCCGGTCGCCGACCCCGACGCCGTCGTGGTCGCAGCGTGCTACCACGACGCCGTGTACACCGCGGGGCGGGATCGTGGCTCGACCACCGGTGCGCCGGCGAGCGACGAGGCGGCGAGTGCCGAGCTGGCGCGCCGCGAGCTCGCCGACCTGGGTGATCCCGCGTGGCCCGTCGAGCGCATCGACCGGGTCGCGGGGATGATCCGAGCGACTGCCCACCTCGCCACCGACGACCACATCGACGGCCCGGCTCACGACCCGGCTCACGACCCGGCTCACGACCCGGTTCACGACCTGGTTCTTCGCGACCCGGCTCACGACCCTGCCGACGGTCCTGGTGGCAGACCGGCCGACACCGACGTCTTGCTCGACGCCGATCTCGCCGTGCTCGGGTCGCCGCCCAACGCGTACCAGACGTACGTGAACGGCGTGCGCGCCGAGCACTCCCACGTCGACGCGTCGGCCTGGCGGGTCGGTCGACGGGCGGTGCTCGAGGCGTTCGTCGCCCGCCCGACGATCTACCGGACACCCACCGCCGTCGGCTGGTGGGAGGCCCGGGCGCGCGCCAACCTCGCCGCCGAGCTGGCCGCGCTCTCCCGCTGAGCCGCCCGGCCGAACCACCCCGCCGAACCACCCGGCCGAACCACCCCGCCGAGCCGCTCGGCGGCGTCAGGCGCGTACGTGGCCCTCGGCGACGGCGGTCGCGGCGACGGCGGCGGCCACCGCGTCGGCCACGCCGGACTCGAACGCACCCGGGATGATGCGCTCGGGCGTGGGGTCGGGCACGAACCCGGCGAGCGCATCGGCAGCGGCCAGCTTCATCCCGATCGTGCACTGCGTCGCCCGCACGTCGAGCAGACCGCGGAACATGCCCGGGAAGGCGAGCACGTTGTTGATCTGGTTCGGGTAGTCGCTGCGGCCGGTCGCCACCACGGCGACCGAATCCGGCATCACCTCGGGCATCACCTCGGGCACCGGGTTGGCCATCGCGAACACGATCGCGTCGTCGGCCATCTCCCCCAGCCAGTCCGCCGCGATCACGCCCGGGCCGGACAGCCCGAGCAGCACGTCGACACCCTGCAGCGCCTCGCGCGGGCCGCCGGTCCGGCCCCGGCGGTTGCCGTGGTCGACGAACCACTGCTTCGTCGGGGTCAACCCGTCGCGCCCACCGTGCAGCACGCCCGTGGAGTCGACGCCGATGATGTCGGCGACGCCGACGTGGTCCAGCAGCTGCGCACACGCGACCCCGGCCGCACCCGTGCCGACCACGGCGACCGACAGCTCCTCCATCGGCCGTCCGACGACCCGGGCGGCGTTGCGGAGCGCGGCGAGCACGACGATCGCCGTGCCGTGCTGGTCGTCGTGGAACACCGGGATGTCGAGCTCGTCCTGCAACCGGCGCTCGATCTCGAAGCACTCGGGGGCCTTGATGTCCTCGAGGTTGATCCCGCCGAACGTCGGGGCGATGGCCCGGCCGATGGCGACCATCTCGTCGACGGTGCGCCCGGCGACGCAGACCGGGTAGGCGTCGACACCGCCGAACTGCTTGAACAGCACGGCCTTGCCCTCCATGACCGGCATCGCCGCCTCGGGCCCGATGTCGCCGAGGCCGAGCACCGCTGTCCCGTTCGACAGCACCGCGACCGCGTTCGAGCGGCCCGTGTAGCGCCACACGAGGTCGGGGTCGTCGGCGATCGCCTGCGACACGCGACCGACGCCGGGCGTGTACGCCATCGCCAGGTCGTGCGGACCGGCGAGCGGGGCGACCGAGTCCACCCGCACCTTGCCGCCCTCGTGCAGTGCGAAGGTCGTGTCGTCGATCGAGCGCACCTCGAGGCCGTCGACCGACCCGATCGCCGTGCGCACCGCGACCTGCTGGTCGGCCCCGCTGCACGCGATCACGAGGCGCCGGGCCCGGTCGACGAGCGTCTCGACGCTGCGCACGTCGGCGCCCATCCCGCTCACGGCGGCGTACAGGTGGTCGAGCGCGGCCTCGCGGCCGTGCACGACGGCGGTCAGCGCGAACCCGGCCGACGGTCGGTTGGGCACGGTGGAGGTGGTCGCGGTGGTCGTCGCCGTCGTCGCGGTCGTGGTCGCGGAGGACGTGGTCGTCGATTCGACGGGGTCGAGGGTCGGGCTGGTGGTCATCGGGACTCCGGTGGTGTGGAGCCGACGCCCGGCCGAGAGCACGTGGTGCGCCCGCTGCCGAGGTCGGCAGGTCGGGCGGGAGATGGTGGATCGCGTCAGCGTGAGCCGGTGATCCGTCGCCCCCGCCTGGCCCGGACCCGTGCGGGTACGACGGCAGGGACGCGTGCTGCTGCCACGCCGACGGCAAGTGCTCCGGCGAGCACGAGGGCGGCGAGTACAGCGGTCACGGAGTCAGTGTACGCGTGTTCGGCCGGATTGCAAGGCGGGCGGACGGGTTTCCGAACGAACGACAGCCGGACGACGGACGAACGACAGCCGGGCTACATGGGCTTCTTGGCCCGGTCGCGCACGAACTCCAGGATCATGCGGTGCTTCTCGTTGTCGTGCTGGATCAACCGGACGATCAGCTCCCAGATCGTCGTGTCGCGCACGTCGCGCAGGTCCTTGCGGAGCTTCGCCAGCATCTTCTGGTCCTCGCGCTCGACGTCGAGGTACCACTCGGTCTGCTCCAGGATCTTCTCGCGATCGGCCCGGAACATGGCGAGGTCCGGGATCGGGAGCGGGTCGGGGCTCAGCTCGGCGTTGCCGCGGATCGTCTCGGCGAGGTCGTGCAGCATCGCGTGGTGGCGACGTTCGTCGTCGAGGATGAGGCGGGCGAGGTAGGCGAAGGCGGGTGAGTCGGTGGTCTCGGCGAGTTCCTGATAGGCGACGAGCACGTCGCGCTCGTTGTCCACGTGTGAGACGAGGTGATCGTAGAGCTCCTGCGTCCAGGCGCTCGCGCCGGGGATGTCCGTGGCGGATTTCATGGGTCCACGGTACCGATCTCGACGTGGGGACACAGGGTCCAAGGTCCCGTCTAGCCTCGGTCTCATGTCCCCCGGTGCCAGCTCGAACCGTCCGTCCAGTCCGCTGCTCGGCCCGACGGTCGAGCTGTTGCAGCAGCTGATCCGCAACGAGTGCGTCAACGACGGCACCCCCGAGTCCGGGAACGAGGTGCGCAACGCCGACCTGTTGGAGGCGTATCTCGGGGGCGGCGGTCTGGACGTCGAGCGGTACGAGTCGCTGCCCGGCCGCGGCTCGCTCGTGGCCCGCATCGAGGGGTCCGACCCGTCCGCGCCGTCGCTGTGCCTGATGGGCCACACCGATGTCGTCCCGGTGAACGCCGACTCGTGGTCACACGACCCGTTCGGCGGCGAGCGGATCCGCAACGCGGACGGCGACGAGGAGATCTGGGGCCGCGGCGCGATCGACATGTTGAACCTCACCTCGTCGATGGCGGTCGCGTTCCGGCACCTCGCCGAGACCGGGTTCCGCCCGCGGGGCACGCTGATCTACTTCGGCGTCGCCGACGAGGAGGCCGGCGGCACGTGGGGCGCCGAGTGGATGTTCGAGCACCACCCGGAGGCGATCGCGGCCGACTACGTGCTGACCGAGCTGGGCGGCTGGTCGGCGGTCGGCGGCGACGGCACCCGGCGGATCACGATCAACGTCGGCGAGAAGGGGTTGGCGTGGCGTCGGCTGCGCGTGCGCGGCACGCCGGGACACGGCTCGATGCCGTTCGGCGCCGACAACGCGCTGGTGACCGCCGCCGAGGTCGTGCGTCGGCTGGCGGCGTACCGGCCGGCACCGCACCTCGACGAGATCTGGCGCGGCCAGGTCGCCTCGATGGGGTTGCCCGACGACGTCGAGGCCGCCCTCCTCGACCCGGCCCGCGTGCTGTCGACGATCGAGCAGATGCCGACGCCGATCGCCCGCACCTGCCACGCCGCGACGCACACGACGATCTCGCCGAACGTCGCCCACGGGGGGCAGAAGACGAACACGATCCCCGACGTGATCGACCTCGACGTGGACATCCGCACGGTGCCGGGCACGAGCGAGGCCGATGTCGCCGCGCTGCTCGCCGATGCGTTGGGCGACCTCGCCGACCGCGTCGAGGTGACCGTGCTGCAGCAGTACGACCCGACCATCTCGCCGATCGGCAACCCGCTGTGGGACACGCTCGCCGAGCACACCCAGGTGGCGTACCCCGGCTCGCAGCTGATCCCGGGCATCGTGACCGGCGGGACCGACGCCCGCTTCTACCGCTCACGCGGCTCGGTCGCTTACGGGGCCGGGCTGTTCACGCCGCAGATGGACTTCGCCACGTTCGGCCAGCGCTTCCACGGCAACGACGAGCGGGTCGACGTCGCCAGCCTCGACCTGGCGGTCGAGCTCTGGGTCGGGGTCGCCCGCGATCTGCTTGACTGAACCCCATGTTGGATGTCGAGATGTCCGCGGTCGAGATGTCCGATCTCGAGACGCTCCCGGCGGAGACGATCCCGCAGACCGACGAGGTCACCGAGACCGGCGAGCCGGTCGTCGCCCACATCGTCAAGACCGGGGAGGGCGAGTCGGCGGCCGCCAAGGTGCTCGAGGCGCGCATCACCGGCACCCCGCTCGAGGCGCTGTGCGGTCACGTGTGGGTGCCGTCGCGCGACCCGAGGCAGCTCCCGGTGTGTCAGCGGTGCAAGGAGATCTACGAGATGTACCGCGGGTTCAACGACGACCTGCCCGAGACACCGGGCGAGTGACGGGCAGCCCGCCGCGCCCCGGTGAGCCGGGCCCCGGTGAGCCGCGCCCTGGTGAGCCGGGCGCGGCTGGGGCGCCGCGCATCCGGCAGTCGGTACGGGCGCTGATCGTCGACACCGACGATCGCGTGCTGCTCGTCCGCTTCGAGTTCCCCGACGCCACGGTGTGGGCGCTGCCGGGCGGGGGCGTCGAGCCCGACGAGGAGCCACTCGACGCGCTGCAGCGTGAACTGGCCGAGGAGCTCGGCCTGGTCGGCGCCGTGGTCGGACCGCACGTGTGGGACCGTCTGCACCTCGTCCGGTTCTCGCACGGCCGGTCGACGGGCGGCTTGCCGCCCCGGTGGGACGGCCAGCGCGACCGGATCCACCTCGTGCGGACCCCGCCGTTCGAGCCGTCCCCGCAGCTGTCGTGGGACGAACTGCGCGCCGAGCGCCTCCACGAGATCCGCTGGTGGACGCTCCCCGAGGTGCGCGCCCACGCCGGTCGGTTCGCCCCCCGCCGCCTCGCCGACCACCTCGCCACCCTGCTGCGCCACGGTCCGCCGCCCGCCCCCGTCGACACCGGCGAGTAGCCCGTCCCCTACCCCTTCACCCCCTTCACCTGCTTCGAGTAGCCCGTCCCCTACCCCCTTCACCTGCTTCGGGTAGCCCGTCCCCCTCGACCGGCTGCGACCCCGGTTCGTGTCGGCACATCCGACGTCGGCAGCGAGATGCGCCGACACGAACCGCCGGTGAGCCTCAGCCACGAGCGGAGCACCCCGGTCACGCCGCGGCGGCCAGGCCGAGGACGGCAGCCACGTCGGTCACGAGCTCGGTGGGCGCGCCGACGACCTGGTCGTACGCGAACTGGAGCGGGCGGTAGCCGTCGAGGACGAGCGCGTTGAGCCGCTCGGCGTCACGGGTCAGCTGGCTCGGGGTGCGGTGATACCGATATCCCAGCAGTTCGACTATCCCAGCAGTTCGACGATCACCGGCGTGCCGGGGAAGCGGCAGTCGACCCGGACCAGCCGGGTCCGGGTGCGGGTCCGGGTGCGGGTCAGGGCGTCGTGGGGTGGGTCGGGTTCGTGGTGAACCAGTGGTGGAGGCGGGCGAGGCCGGTGTCGAGGGGGACGTGGGGGGACCACCCGAGGTCGTCGCGGGCGGGGCGCGGGTCGAACCAGTGGGCGGTGCCGAGCTGCTCGGCGAGGAACCGGGTGAGCGGCGGCTCGGGATCGTCGGTGAACCGGGCGAGGCGGGGCCACACCCGCTCGACGACCGAGCCGGCCGTACGGGCGGCGCGCAGCGGGACGTCGCGGGGGGCGAACGGGACACCGGCGGCGGCGCAGATCCCGGCGACGAGGTCGCGGATCGGTCGCGGTTCGCCGTTGGCGATCACGTAGGCGCGGCCCGAGCAGCGGGCGGCGGGCGCGACGGCGTCGAGCGCGGCGACGTGAGCGGCGACGGCGTTGTCGACGTAGGTGGTGTCGACCAGCGCGGTGCCGCCGCCGACGAGGGCGAGCCGGCCGGCTGCGGCCCGCTCCACGATGCGCCCGACGAGCTGGGTGTCGCCGGGGCCCCACACCAGATGAGGTCGCACGACCACCACGCCCATGTCGGAGCCGTCGGCGGCCAGCGCCCAGCGTTCGGCGAGAGCTTTGGACTCGGCGTACCACGCCCGGCGCCGACCGGTGACCGCCGGCTCCGCGCCCGCCCCCACGATGGCGTGACCGCTGTGGGCGACCGACGGTGACGAGACGTGGACGAACCTCGTCGCGCCTGCCTCCCGGGCGGCGGCGATGACGTTGAGGGTGCCCTCGACGTTGATCGAGCGGTAGTCGCTCCACGGGCCGACGACCCCCACCTTGGCGGCGCCGTGCACGACGGCGTCGCAGCGTGCTGCCGCCCGGGTGACGGCGGCTGCGTCGCGAACGTCGGCGAGCTCCTGCTCGGCGTCGAGGCCGTGCACGCGGCGGCGCTGGAGGCACACGACCTCGTCGCCGCGCTCGAGCAGTGCTCCTGCCACGCCCCGCAGCAGCAGGCTGCCGGCACCGGTCACGAGCACCCTCATGCGGAGTTCCCCGCGAGGAGGCGCTCGGCCCACGCCGCCAACTCGGTGCGGTCGATCTTGGCGTTGTGGCGGATGTCGACCGGGAGCGAGGATCGGACGCACACCGCGGCCACCGGCATCGGAGCGAGCGCGGCCCGCACCCGGGCGGTGAGGTCGAGGTCGGCGAGCCCGTCGGACACCGCGTCGCGACGGGCGA
>SKSP01000253.1 GCA_007122945.1 Ilumatobacteraceae bacterium
CAGGCCCGCGCCAACGCGGTCGCCGCGGCCGGGTCCGGCGAGTACGGGCACCGCGAGCTGACGATCCGCTGCAACGGGTTGGAGACGCCATGGGGCGCCGCCGACCTGGAGGCCGCCGCCACCTCGGGCGCCGCCGCGGTCGTGATCCCCAAGGTCGGGTCGGTCGCGTACGTCGAGGAGATCTCGGCGGCACTCGACGCCGCCCACGCCCCGGCCGACGTGCGGATCTGGGCGATGATCGAGACCCCGACGGCGATCTTCGACGTGCGCGCCATCGTCGAGCACCCGCGCGTCGCCGTGCTCGTGATGGGCACCAACGATCTCGCCCGCGAGCTGCGCGCCGGCCTCGTCCCGGGCCGCCACCCGCTGCTCCCCCACCTCGCGACGGCGCTGCTCGCCGCCCGCGAAGCCGGCAAGGTGATCCTCGACGGCGTCTACAACGACGTGCGCGACCTCGACGGGTTCCGCGCCGAGTGCGTGCAGGGCGCCGAGATGGGTTTCGACGGCAAGACGCTCGTGCACCCCGGCCAGGTCGAGCCGTGCAACGAGGTGTGGTCCCCCACCGCGGACGAGGTCGAGCACGCCCGCCGGGTGATCGAGGCGTTCGACGAGGCGGTGGCCGACGGCCGCGGCGTCGTCACGGTCGACGGCCGGATGATCGAGAACCTCCACGTCGACAACGCCCGCCGCGTGCTCGCCGTCGCCGACGCCATCGCCACGCTCGGCTGATCGCCCGGCCCGGCGGGGACCTCCGACCCTGGCACCGGAGGCGGCGTCGCGCGCACGATCGGCGCAGGGGCCCGGTCGACGGGCCCGATCGACGAGGAGGTGCCGCCATGAGATCGAGCGGGGGATCGAACGGGGGATCCAGCGGGGGATCGAGCGGGGGATCCAGCGGGGAATCGAGACAGAGCGAGCGCGGCGAGTACACCGTCACCACGACGGTGCTCGACGCCGAGACGAGCCGGCGGCTGCTCGGTCGGGCACGGTTCGGGCGCGTCGGCTTCACCGACGACCGCGGTCCGCACGTGCTGCCGGTGAACTGCTCGGTCTGGCACGACGAGGTCGTGTTCCGCACCGAGGCGTCGTCGCGGCTGCACGAGCTCGGCGACGGCCGCTCGGTCGCGTTCGAGGTCGATCACCTCGACCCGATCCGGGAGGCGGGATGGAGCGTGGTCGTGCGCGGGGCCGCTCGGTGGATCGACGATCCGGTCGAGCTCGACGCCGTCGAGGAGCTCGACCTGCACCCGTGGGCGGCCGGCGACCACGACCGGTGGATCCGGATCCGTGCCGACGAGGTCACCGGGCGGATGATCGAACGTCACCGGACACGTCTCGACAGCGCCTCGCCCTACATGCCACCGGACTGACGTGCCACCGGACTGACGTGCCACCGGACCGAGACCCGGCGGCGTCAGGCCGTGCGACGCTCGAGATCCTCGACGAGCACCGCGAGCAGGTCACGGGTCGACAACACGGCCGCGACGACCTCGCCGCGCGTGACCGCGACGTGACGGACGCCGGCGTCGAGGAGCCGCCGAGCGACATCGACCACCCGCTCGTCCGCGTCGGCGGTCACGAGTTCGCGTTCGGCGAGATCGGCGACCGTCACGACGTCGAGATCGGCACCGCGGGCGATCGCGGCGACGAGATCACGCTCGCCGACCACCCCCGACGCGCCGCCCGACCCGTCGGTGACGAGCACGACGCCGACCCGATACCGGTCGAGGACGTCGGCGAGCCGACGCAGCGTCAGCGCGTCGTCGACGTGGATGGGTTCGTCCCAGTCGAACGTGCGGAGGGGATCGGTCGGTCGCACCATGGCCCGAGCATCCCCCGTCGCCGCACCCGGGACCAGGGCCGAAGGACCGCGTCCGCGTTCAGGCCTCGGTCGTGCCGGGCTCGTCGCCCCGGTGGTCGGGATCGTCGGGGGCGTCGGGTTCGTCGTGTTCGTCGGGTTCGTCGTGTTCGTCGGGATCGTCGTGTGCGTCGGGATCGTCGGGATCGTCGGGGGCGTCGGTGAACTGATCCGGCCGCACCTCGTCGAGGAAGGCACGGAACTCGTCGACGGCCTCGTCGATCTCCGTCTCGTCCATCGCCGTCTCGTTCATCGCCGTCTCGTCCATGGTCGTCTCGTCGGTCGCCGTTCCGTCGGGCTCCGCCGGCGGGGGCAGCTGGCCGGCTTCGTCGAGCACCGCCTCGCTGACGTACAACGGCGCACCGACGCGCACGGCGAGCGCGATCGCATCGGACGGGCGGGTGTCGAGCCGCTGCTCGCCGGTCGGCCCGTGCAGCGCCAGGCAGGCCAGGAACGAACCGTCGCTCACCTCGGTGATCTCGGCCGCGTCGATGGCGGCGTCGAGCGAGCCGACGAGGGTGGCCATCAGGTCGTGGGTGAGGGGCCGTGGTGGACGCTGCCCGCTCGCCGCCAGAGCGATCGAGGTGGCCTCCGGACCGCCGATGAAGATCGACAGGAGACGGTGCGGTGCGTCGTGCTCACGCAGCACGACGACCGGCGCCCCGGAACTCGTCTCGACGGCCAGTGCAGCGACCTCGACCAACTTCATGCGGGTCATGCTACCGTCCGAGTGCGAAATCTTGACAGATGTCGTATCAAGTTCTGCCCGAGCCCGGCTGATAGCGCTCCTCCACGGCGTGCACCAGCCGCTCGCGGGCCGCGCCGATGCCACCCGTGATGCCACC
>SKSP01000183.1 GCA_007122945.1 Ilumatobacteraceae bacterium
CGAACCGCTGCTTCCTCGGTACGGGTGAGCAGCGGGTCGTGTCGAGCGTGTTGCGGGCGTTCCCCGGCGACGTCGCCGCCCACCTGGAGCAGCCGCCGTTCGTGACCCGCGACATCCTCGTACCCAAGATCATCGACATCGCGGACGACGGCACCGTCACCTACGACCTCCGGCACGCGACCAAGCGACCCGACTGGACCTACGACTGACGGATCCGGCGACTGACGGATCCGGCGACTGACGGATCCGGCGACTGACGAGTCCGGCGACTGAAGGGTTCCGTCAGTCGGGACGCCGCTCGGTGCGCAGCCGACGGACGGTCTCACTCAGCCTGGCGGCCGACGTCGCCAGGTGCTCCGCCGCCTCGCCGATCTCGTCGAGCCCGCGGCGCAGCTCGTCGAGGTCCGCCGGATCGGCGTCGAGCGCGGCGCGCAGTCGCTGCACGTCGTCGCCGAGGAGGTCGGCCGTCATCGTGATCGCGGCCAACGGGTTGTTCAGCTCGTGGACGAGCGTCGCGATCTGGTCGGCGTCGAGCCCGCCCCCGGGTCGGTCGCTCGCGTCCATGGCAGTCGCGCGACCGACCCGGGTCGGTCGGTCAGCGCTCCTCGGTGCTGGTGCGGCGGCGGGTGCCGAGGACGACGAGGCCGCCGCCGGCGAGCAGCAGCAGGATCGCCAGTGCGGTCACCCCGGTGTTTCCGCCGGTGCCGGTCGCGGGCAGTTCGACGACGGGCGGCTCGGTGGGGGCGGGGACGCCGGCCCCCTCGTCGATGGTGGTCGTCGGCGCCGCCGTCGTGGTGGGCGGGTCGGTGACGGGCGGGTCGGTGACCGGCGGGTCGGTCGCGGGCGGATCGGTGACCGGCGGGTCGGTGACCGGCGGCGGCTCGTCGACGGTGATGGCCGCCTCGACGTAGCACGGTTCGAAGTCGGCGTAGGCGGACCCGTTGCTGGCGCACGGGTCGACCCCGTCGATCAACTCGTCGTGGCTGGACGCGGGCTGCAGCCCGAACCCCTGGAGGATCGCGAACACGTCGTAGGTCCCCGGCTCGTCGGGAGCCGTGAACCCGGTGGCACCCGCCTGCCCGTCGGAGCAGGTCGTCTCGACGATCCCGTCCTCGCCGAGCCACGGAACGACGAAGGTGACGTCCTCCGCCGTCTGGAGCTGCTTGAGGACCAATTGCGCTGTTCGGCAGCCATCGAGCGACAGGTCGAAGTCGAAGCCGGGATCGCCGGAGTCCGGGGTGGCGGTGAGTGACGCCTCCACGACGGTGATCGACGCCGTCAGCTCACAGGGCAGCTCGGTGGTGCTCCCGCAGTCGGGGAGCTCATCGTTCTCCAGCGGCTGCGGCCCGTCGTTGATGACCGCCCTCACCTGGTAGTCGCCGGGGTTCGTCGGGGCCGGGCCCGTCCTCTCCACCGAGGTGGTGCCATTGTCGGGGCCACAAGACCCTCCGCCGAACCACGTGCCGCCGACGAAGAACTCGACGAAGTCATCCTCGAAATCGATGTCGTCCACGAAGCAGTCGGTCACCCGCAGCGTGAGGTGGTACCCGGGAGGGCCCGAGTTCGGCGTCGCGGTCAGCTGCGGTTGCTGCACCACGCCGGCTCGGGTGACGGCGTTGCCGACGGCGATCAGGCCGCCGATCAGGACGAGGACGAGGAGGAGCTTCTTCATGTCGTGGGTGCCTTCTGCGCGGATCGGGTCGGTCGGTGGTGGGTCAGCGTTGCTCGGTGCTGGTGCGGCGGCGGGTGCCGAGGACGACGAGGCCACCGCCGGCGAGCAGCAGCAGGATCGCGAGTGCGGCCGTCCCGGTGTTTCCGCCGGTGCCGGTGGCGGGCAGTTCGGCGATGGGCGGCTCGGTGGGGGCGGGGACCCCGGCCCCCTCGTCGATCGTGGTCGTCGGCGCCGCCGTCGTGGTGGTGGTCTCCTCCGGCGGCTCGGTCGTGGTGGTGGTCGTCGTGGTCGTGGTCTCCTCCGGCTCCTCCTCGACGGTGATCTCCCCCGTCAGGCTGCACTGGGACGTGACCGTCAGGGCCGTCGTGGGCTCGCCGAACACCATCGGGAAATCGTCGCACGGGGGCGGCAGCCCGTTGTCGGCGAGTCCCAGTGGTTGGCTGTCGAAGTCCTCTGTCGCGTTCACGATCGCGAGCACCGGGTAGACACCGGGCGTGTCGGGTGCCGTGAACGTCTTCGACTCGGCCTCGGTCGGCGTCTCACCGAAATCGCACGGGACGCCCAGGTCCTCGTCGGCGGGTGCATCGAGATCGATCTCGGTGCCCGAGCACGTGTAGAAGTCGACGTCGATCTCGAGGGGGTCCTGTTGCTGCTCGACGTCGACCAGGAGGAAGCCCTCGACGTTCCCGCAGTCGAGAACCGTCATGGTGAACTCGAACCCGGGCGCACCGAGATCGGGGCTCACCTCGAGCGAGGGCGGAGGCGGCTGCACGTAGATCGTCGCGGACACCGAGCAGGGCCGGTCGTCGTCCGAGAAGCAGTTGGTGAGCGGGCCGTCCTCATCCGGGTCGAGCACGCCGGTGACCGTGTACACGCCCGGGGTCGTCGGTGCGGTGAAGTCTGCACTGGCGGTCGGAGGAGCGCCGGAACACGTCGTCGTGAACTCGGTCGGCGACGCGTCGCCCTCGACGGAGAACGTGACGTCCTCACCGTCCTCGCAGCCGGTCACCGTCGCG
>SKSP01000427.1 GCA_007122945.1 Ilumatobacteraceae bacterium
GGTCCGATGGCCGGTCGGTGCGGTCGTTCGGGTCAGGTGGGTTCGGTGCCGAGCCGTCGCCAGTGGTCGACGTCGCAGAACTGCTCGATCATGCCGTAGGGGTAGGGCGGTAGCCCGGGTGCCGAGACCGCGGTGAGCGCCGACAGTTCGTCGTGGTCCAGGTGCAGGTCGATCGCTGCGAGGTTCTCGGTGAGCTGGGAGGTCGTGCGTGCCCCGAGCAGCACCGATGCGACGCCGGGGCGGGCGAGGAGCCAGGCGATGGCGACGTGGGCGACGGGGCGACCGTGGCGTTCGGCGATCGAGGTGGCGACCTCGAGGATCTGCCAGGTGCGCTCGGTGTTGCGGATCGCGTACGCCTCGACACCGCGATCGGGATTCTCGCCCAGCCGGGTGGCGCCGCGCGGCGTCTCGTCACGCCGGTACTTCCCGGTGAGCCAGCCGCCCCCGAGTGGTGACCACGGGGTGATCGCGACGCCCTCGTCCAGACAGCACGGGAGCACCTCGAGCTCGATGCCGCGGTCGAGCAGGTTGTACTGGGGTTGCACGACCTGCGGGATCGCGAACCCGCCCGATCGTGCCGTGGTGACGATGCGTTCCAGTTGCCACCCGGTCACGTTCGACCAGCCGAGGTGGTGGATCTTGCCGGCGCGGACCAGCCCGGTGAGGGTGTCGAGCGTCTCGTCGACTGGCACCTGGGTGTCCCAGCCGTGGACGAAGTACACGTCGATCGTGTCGAGTCCGAGCCGGGTCAGGCTGGCGTCGACCGAGCGCACGAGCGAACGCCGCGATGCACCCGACGACCCCGGAGGTGGCGCGAACCGGCCCTTGGTCGCCACGATCACGTCGTCGGGGCGCCGGTCGGCGAGCCACCGGCCGATGATCCGCTCGGACGCACCCGAGCCGTAGACATCTGCGGTATCGACGAGCGTGCCGCCGGCCTCGACGAACCGGTCGAGTTGAGCGAACGCGCCGTCTTCGTCGGTCTCCACCCCGAACGTCATCGCGCCGAGGCCCAACCGTGACACCTCGGTGCCGGATGAGCCCAGGGCGGCGCTCGGCATGGTCGATGGGGGACCGTCGGTGGTGTGGCGAGTGTCGGTTGCGTCGTCGGGCATGTGTTCATCGAAGCCCATGGAGCGCGCTCCAGGTCAACCCCGTGGGCTGATTCCCGGACGGTTTCTACAATGGCGTCGATCAGTGACACAGGTACGGCGAAGTGCTCCATCGCCGCCGCTGCTCGGCTCACCGGCACCAGCGTCGAGACACTGCGCTACTACGAACGAGCCGGTGCGATCGTCCGGCCCGGCCGGTCGGCGGGCGGTCACCGCGTCTACACCGACGACGATCTGGCCTACATCCGTTTCGTTCGACGACTGCGCGCCACCGGAATGTCGATGCGCGTCATTGCGGACTACACGGCAATCGCCCGGGCCGGCACCAGCACGCTCGCAGAACGGCGAGCACTCCTCGAAGCGCACCGAGACGAACTCGCCGGCCTGATCGGTGACCTGCAGAGCGCACTCGCGACCGTCGATCGCAAGATCGACCACTACATCGCCGCCGAAGCCGGAATCGGCATCGACCTCGACTGTGGCGACGAACCCCTGCCCTCCGTCAGCCGTCTCGGAGAGCTCTGACCGGCCTGCTCGGAAGCCTTGCGCTCGCTGTACAGGGCATCAACCGCGAGCTGAGTCTCTTGGAGGCCGCCAACAGCGACGAACAGCGACGGATCACCAAGAGCGTCGACCGCCTCGAGTCAGTGGCGGTAAACGTCGGTCGTCGTACCGGTGCACGCACGGTCGCTGTATCGGTCGGGCTCCCCAGGGAGTGAACGATCAGCTCGAATGGGACACTTGAGCGGATAACGAGCGGACTTGCCGAACGACACGCACCCGCTCTGACCTGTCATGTTGGTGCCCCCCCAGGGGCTCGAACCCTGAACCAACGGATTAAAAGTCCGCTGCTCTTCCATTGAGCTAGAGGGGCGGGACCGGCGCGAAACGTGGGAGAAAACCCCCTGTGGATCGATGCCGGACTGCGGTGCGTCATCGTAGAGGGCCGATCCGCCGCTGCGAACGTTCGTTGGGCGGTCCGAGACCGCTCGTGAGTGCTCAAATGCGGTGTCGGGGCGCGCGCCTGCCGAGTTGCGGTCCTGGTGTGCAGGGCTCAGGCGGCTGCGGGCGGTGCGAGCCCTTGGCGTCGCACGTGCATCGACACACCGTTGACGCCGAGCGCGTACGTGATCAGGTTCAACAGCTGGCGACGGTGACCCACCGTGTGCGCCCGCCGGAGCCAGAGGGTGTCGTCGAGGTGGCGGTTGATGCTCTCCGCGTCGTTGCGGCGCCGGTACAGCACCTCGAAGTCCGGATCCCCAGGCGGGATCTGACGCACGTTCTCGGCCCGGTTGAACTTGCGCTTCACATCCTCGGCGTTTGCGTGCAGCCGAACGGTGACCACTCCCCCGCCGAGCCGGTCAGGCAACCGGTAGTCGTTGTACCACCGGAACGTGCCCCGCTTGTCCGCGTTGCGATGAGTGCGGATCCGGTCGAGTGGCACGAACACCGGCTCACCAGTCTCGGTCACCTCACCCAACTCGATCCGGCCACCCTGCGACAACAACCGGATCTCCACCGCCGCGCCGTCGACCATTACCGTCTTGGTCTCGACATACACGAGCTTCTCGAC
>SKSP01000543.1 GCA_007122945.1 Ilumatobacteraceae bacterium
CTCAGCACCCGTCAGATGGTGGCGGCGCGGCTGCGGCGCGCTCAGGAGATGACGGCGCCCTCCGCCGACCGCTTCCGCCGGGCCTACTCCGCCGAGGCGGGCATCGGCGTGGTCGTGCTGGCGCTCAGCGGGTGGTTGCTGGCGCTGTCACCGGCGGGGATCGACGATCGGGCGACCTATCCGGTCGAGCGGCAGTTCGCCGACGAGGCCGCGGGGCTCGACGTGATCGTGTCCATCACCCCCGCCCAGACCGGTCTGAACGGGCTGCGCGTCGAGGTCGAGTCGCCGCAGGAGGGGCTGTCCAACCTCGTCGTCGTCCTCCTGCCGCCGCCCGACACCGACGGGCGCGCGATCGAGCAGGCGATCCCGCTGACCGGCGCCGGCACGGCGGTGCTCCCCGCCGAGGAGGGCATACCGCTCGACGTGCCGGGCACCTGGCGGATGCAGGTCTCGGCGGTGACCGAGCTCGGGTCCGTCACCGACGCGGAGCGGACGTTCGCCGTCGGGGGCGAGCCGATCGAGGTGCCCGACCCCGAGACCCCGGCGGCGGGGCGCCCCCGATCGTCACCATCGAGATCGACCCGGACTGACCCGGGTGGGGTCGGCGAGGAACGCGGCGAAGTCGACGGGACGCGCCACCTCGAGCTGGTCGTAGCGGCAGCTCTCGGGATCCCGGTCGGGACGCCAGCGCAGGAACTGCGAGCCGTGCCGGAAGCGGCCGTTGTCGAGCTGGCCGAACGTCACCTCGGCGACGCGCTCGACGCGCAGCGGGACCCAGGTGAGGTCCTTGCCGGCGTTCCACCGGCTGGCACCGCCGGGGAGCCGACCCTCGCCGGGCGGGGACCCCTCGCCCCGCTCCCGCCAGGGGTGGTCGTCGAGCGCGTCGACGGTGAGCGGCGCCAGCTCGGTGAGCAGTTCGGCGCGCCGAGCCACCGTGAAGGAGGCGGCCACCCCGACGTGGTGGAGCCGCCCGCCGTCGTCGTACAGCCCGAGCAGCAGCGAGCCGACGCCGGCACCGTCGGTGTGGATGCGGTAGCCGGCGACGACGCAGTCGGCGGTGCGCTCGTGCTTGACCTTGACGAGGGTGCGGCGGTCGGGTGTGTAGGCGCCGTCGGCGGGCTTGGCGATCACGCCGTCCAGCCCGGCACCCTCGAACGCGGTGAACCACCGGCGGGCGACCTCGGGGTCCGAGCTCGCTGGCGTGAGGTGGACGGAGCCGGACGGTCGGAGGTGCTCGACCAGCAGCCGACGGCGCTCGTGGAACGGCACGTCGAGCAGGGCCCGGTCGTCGTGGGCGAGGAGGTCGAAGGCGACGAACTCGGCGGGCGTGGCCGCCGCCAGGGCCGCCACGCGCGACGCGGCCGGATGGATCCGCTGGGTCAGGGCGTCGAAGTCGAGCCCGCCGCGGTCGGCGTCGGGGACGACGATCTCGCCGTCGACGACCGCTCGGTCGGGCAGGGCCGCGGCGAGCGGTCCCCGCAGCTCGGGGAAGTAGCGGTCGAACGGGCGCGACCGTCGGCTCGTCATCACCAGCTCGTCGCCGTCGCGGAACACGATGCAGCGGAAGCCGTCCCACTTCGGCTCGAAGATCCACCCGTCGCCGGTGGGGACCTCCCGGGCGAGCTTGGCGAGCATCGGCGCCACCGGCGGCCGGACGGGGAGACGCGGCAGCTCCATGAACCCCAGTCTCGCGGCTCGGTTCCGAGGTGGCCGCGCGGTGAGGATTGCGCGATGGCGTGGGGGGGTAGGGTTCGCGTCGCAGCCCCCGTACGACGACGTGCGGTGCCGCTGACGGTGATGCGATGTGATGCGATGTGTGGACGACGTGAAGACGACGTGACCAGGAGGCCGGCGGTGGCGGCCGGGACGGGCCCGGGGTGACGGCCGCGCGTGCTCGTCCGGCGGTGGTCGTCGACGTGGCGTCCGCCTCCGCCGTGGGGGTCGACGACCTGCGCGACGCGCTCGGCGCCGGCCCTCGTTCCCGTCGCTTCGACTGGTACGAGGTGGGGAGCGCCGTCGCGCCCGCGGACCGGGACGTCGATTCCGACGGCATCGTCGACGAGGGCGACGGCGTCGCGGCCCGGGCGGTGGCCGCCGGGGCGCCGGCCGTGATCGCGTGCGGTGACGACGTCACGGTGCGCCGCTGCCTGGAAGCGGTCGTCGGCACGAGCACCGCCCTCGGGATCGTCAGCCTCGGGTCGGGCGCGCTGCTGGCCGCGAACCTCGGGCTGCCGCCCGGTCTCGAGTCCGTCCCGTACGCGCTCTCCGGCGAGGTCGCGCGGATCGACGTCGGCGAGCTGAACGGCGAGGTGTTCGCCGTGCACGCCGGCTTCGGCGTCGACGTCGTCCACGGGCGCCGAGCGGACGACGATCCGGCTCCGGGTTGGGGGGAGATCGCCCGCGAGCTCCTCGGCCTCCGCCATCGGTTCACCTCCGTGGTCGTGCACGTCGACGGTGTCCAGTGCTTCGAAGGGTGGACGGCCAGTCTGCTGGTCGCCAACTGCTCTGGCGGACCGGGCCGCGGCGTGCTCGTCCCCGACGTCGAGCCCGACGACGGGCTGCTCGACCTCGCCCTGCTCGCCCCGCGCGGCCCGCTGGCGTGGGTGCAGGTGCTGTGGCGGCTCGTCACCGGCCGCCCCCAGCGCGCCGAGCACGTGCGCCGCGTCCGGGGCGAGTGGGTCTTC
>SKSP01000484.1 GCA_007122945.1 Ilumatobacteraceae bacterium
CAGCGGGCGAGGGGCCCCAGCCGGGCGGGGGCGGGGGCGAGGTGCTCCACCCCGGGCCCGGCGGACCGGGTGGTGGCGTTCCCGCCGGTGGGGGTGGAGGAGGAGGGGGCGGTGACGGCGATGCCGGCCGTGGTGGTGGGGGCGGCGGCGATGCCGGTGGTGGTGCCGGTGCTGGTGCCGGTGACGGCGGTCCTCCCGGCGGTGGTTCGCCCGGTGGCGGTGGGGGTGGCGGTGTCGAGCTCATGCGCGGTCGGGACGGATCAGAGCGGCATGTTGCCGTGCTTGCGGCGGGGGAGCTCCTCGCGCTTGGTGCGCAGCATCGCCAGGCCCGCGGCGACCTTCTGACGGGTCTCGGCCGGGTCGATCACGTCGTCGATGTACCCCCGCTCGGCGGCGGCGTACGGATTGGCGTACCGCTCGGTGTACTCCTCGACGAGCTCGGCCCGTCGCGCGGCCGGGTCGGCCGCTTGCTGCAGCTCGCGGCGGTACACGATCTCCACCGCACCCTGCGGGCCCATCACGGCCAGCTCGGCCGACGGCCACGCGAACGCCAGGTCGGCGCCGATCGACTTCGAGTTCATCACGACGTACGCGCCGCCGTACGCCTTGCGCGTGATCACCTGGATGCGCGGCACGGTCGCCTCGCAGTAGGCGTACAGCAGCTTGGCGCCGTGCCGGATGATGCCGCCGTACTCCTGGTCGACCCCGGGGAGGAAGCCGGGTACGTCCACGAACGTCACGAGCGGGATGTTGAAGGCATCGCACGTCCGCACGAAGCGGGCGGCCTTCTCGGCCGATTCGATGTCGAGCACGCCGGCGAGGACCTTCGGCTGGTTGCCGACGACCCCCACCGGGTGCCCGTCGATCCGGGCGAACCCGCACACGATCGACTTCGCCCAGTGCGGGAAGTACTCGAAGAACTCGCCGTCGTCGACGACCGCGGCGACGACCTGCGTCATGTCGTAGGGCATGTTCGGACTGGCCGGCAGGATGTCGGTGAGCTCGGGGCACAGGCGCATCGGGTCGTCGCCGGTGTCGTCGCGCGGCGGCTCCTCGAGGTTGTTCGACGGCAGGAACGACAACAGGAAGCGGACGTCGTCGAGACACGCCTTCTCGTCGGCCGCGACGAACGTGGCGACGCCCGACTTCGAGGCGTGGCTCATCGCGCCGCCGAGCTCCTCGAGCGTGACGTCCTCGCCGGTCACCGTCTTCACGACGTCGGGACCCGTGATGAACATGTGCGACGACTCCGCCACCATGAAGATGAAGTCGGTCATCGCGGGTGAGTACACGGCACCGCCGGCGCACGGGCCGAGGATCACCGAGATCTGCGGCACGACTCCCGACGACTTCACGTTGCGGTAGAAGATCCCGCCGTAGCTGGCGAGCGAGACGACGCCTTCTTGGATGCGGGCGCCGGCGCCGTCGTTCAGCCCGACGACCGGGGCGCCCACCTTGAGGGCGAGGTCCATCAGCTTGTGGATCTTCTCGGCGAACACCTCGCCGAGCGCGCCGCCGAACACGGTGAAGTCCTGGGCGAACACGAACACCTTGCGGCCCTCGACCGTGCCCCATCCCGTGATCACGCCGTCGGTGTAGGGCCGCTCCTCGAGCCCGGCCGCCTGGGCGCGGTGGCGGGCGAGCAGGTCGAGCTCGTGGAAGCTGTCGGGGTCACAGAAGTACTCGATGCGCTCGCGGGCGAGCAGCTTGCCCTTGGCGTGCTGCCGTTCGACCGCTCGGGGGGACCCGGCGTGGATGGCGGCGTCACGGCGAGCGCGGAGGTCGTCGAGCTTGTCCTGCATCGGGTTGGTCACGTCACCCGACGCTAGTTCGTCGCGCCGTCGTCGACCTCGGCCGCGGGCCGGCCGTCGCCGTCACCATTGCCGTCACCGCCGGCGGCGGCCTGGTCGACCTCGCCCCGACCGTCGGAGTCGCGTCGGTCGTGATCCGCCGGTGGGGGTGGCACGCGCACCGCCAGCGCCTCGGGCCAGACCCGAACGTCGAGGCGTGCAGCCGGGGGTCTCGGCTCCCCGTCGAGCTCGTAGCCCCGGCGCCGCCACAGCTGCACGAACACCCACTCGCCGCGCATCCGTCGCACGTGCTCGCTGCGCTGCGGACGGCCGGACACGAGGCGCCACAGCACCTGGGCCCACGCGAGCGGACGGCGCGGCGCGAGCACGGCGAGGTCGATCAGTCCGTCGTCGGGTTCGACGTCGGGGACGAGCACCCCGCGACCCGGTCCCCCGGAGCAGTTGGCGACGAGCAGGCACGCGGTGCGTCCCTCGAAGCGCTGCACCCCGTCGACGTGCACGATCACGGGGGAGAAGCGCCGCCGCAGTGCCATCAGCTCGCGCAAGATCTCACCGATGCCCGGTCCCGGGTCCCCGTCGGAACGACGACCGTGGACGACGTCGACGCCGAACCCGGCGTGCACGGCGAAGACCTCGCCGTTGGCCTCGCCGACGTCGATGCGGGCGACCTCGCCCTGGAGCGCGTGCGGCACCGCATCCAGGCCGGGCGGCAGACCGAGGTTCGCAGCGAGCAGCGCACCCGAGCCGAGGCTCACGATCCCGAGCGCGGTGCTCGTGCCGACCACCGCCTCGATGCAGCGTCGGACCGTCGTGTCGTCGCCACAGGCGATCACGGTCGGGGCACCCGCGGCGACGGCGCGCGCCGCCACGCG
>SKSP01000168.1 GCA_007122945.1 Ilumatobacteraceae bacterium
GACGACCCACGTCCGGGCTTCGACCAGCGACCCATCGCCGCCGCCGCGCTCGCCGCCGCCGCGGGGCGCGCGCTCCGGCTCACCGGCGACCGCACCTGGGAACGTCCCGTCCTGCTCGCCGCCGGCTGGTTCGCCGGCTCGAACGACGTCGGTGTGACGTTGTTCGACCGCGACACCGGTCGGGCATTCGATGCCCTCGAGCGCGACGGCGCGGGTCGGTGCCAGGGGGCCGAGGCGGCCATCGCGTTCGCCACCGTGCTCCGCGAGCTCCAGCGGCTCCGCCGCGTGACACCACGCCCCTCCCCGGGAGGACGGAGCTGACACCCCCCCACGACACGGCACGACACGGCACGACACGGCACGACACGGTCGCCCGTCGACCGGACACGGATCACGAGAGGAACGAGGTACGAACATGGACGATCTGATCAGGTGGTTCGACGAGCTCGGCATCGCCGACACGCCGCTCGTCGGCGGCAAGAACGCGTCGCTCGGGGAGATGGTCCGCGAGCTCGGCTCGTCGGGGATCCGCGTGCCCGACGGGTTCGCGACGACGGCCGACGCCTACTGGCGGCTGCTCGACGCGAACGACCTGCGGGAACCGATCGCCGAACTGGTCGGCGAGCTCGACGACGGCGGCGCGCTCCACGACGTCGGCGGTCGCATCCGCCAGCTGCTCCTGGACGCCGAGTTCCCGCCGGACCTGCGCACCGCGATCACGCACGCCTACGAGGAGCTCGGTGCGCGCCTCGACCGTGACGAACCCGACGTGGCCGTGCGGAGCAGCGCGACCGCCGAGGACCTGCCCGAGGCCAGCTTCGCCGGACAGCAGGAATCGTTCCTCAACATCACCGGGATCGACGCACTGCTGGAGGCCTGCCGACGGTGCTACGCCTCGTTGTTCACCGATCGCGCCATCAACTACCGGAAGGACCACGGCTTCGACCACCTCGACGTCGCGCTGTCGATCGGCGTGCAGGAGATGGTGCGTTCCGACCTCGCCGGCGCCGGGGTGATGTTCACCATCGACACCGACAGCGGGTTCCCCCGGGTCGTCCTCATCGACGCGGCCTGGGGGCTCGGCGAGTCGGTCGTGGCCGGCACCGTGGACCCCGACGAGTACATGGTGTTCAAGCCCCTGCTCGGCCAGGAGGGGGCCCGGCCCGTGATCTCCAAGACGCTCGGCGAGAAGGCCTCCAAGGTGGTGTACCGCGACACGGCGCCGGGTGAGGACCCGACGGAGGTCGTCGACACCGCCGACGATGAGCGGACGGCGTACGTGCTCGACGACGACGAGATCCTCCAGCTCGCCCGCTGGGCCGTGGTGATCGAGGACCACTACGGCATGGCGATGGACATCGAGTGGGCCAAGGACGGCGACCGCGGCGGGCTCTTCATCGTGCAGGCGCGCCCCGAGACGGTCCAGGCGCAGCGGGAAGCCTCGATGCTGCGCTCGTTCCGCCTGCTGGAGCGCGGCGACGAGATCGTCAGCGGCGTGGCGATCGGCGACGGCATCGCCGCGGGGATCGTCTGCAACCTGTCCAGCCCCGACGACATCGACCGGTTCGTCGATGGCGCGGTGCTCGTCACCGGGGTGACCGACCCGGACTGGGAGCCGATCATGAAGCGGGCGTCGGCCATCGTCACCGACCACGGCGGACGCACGTCGCACGCCGCCATCGTCAGCCGCGAGCTCGGTGTGGTCGCCGTCATCGGAACCGGGGACGCCACCTCCCGGCTCGCCGACGGCGACGAGGTGACCGTCTCGTGCGCGGAGGGCGACGAGGGCCGCGTGTACGAGGGGATCCTCGAGTTCGAGGAGCGCTCGCTCGACCTCGCCGACGTGCCCGAGACGCGCACCGACGTCATGTTGAACGTCGCCAACCCGGCCGCCGCCTTCCGCTGGTGGCGGCTCCCGACGAACGGGGTCGGGCTCGCCCGCATGGAGTTCATCGTCAACAACCACATCAAGGTCCACCCGATGGCGCTCGTGCACCCCGACCGGGTCGACGACGAGGCGCGGGCACGGATCGCCGAGCTCACCCACGGGCGCGACGACACGGCCGAGTACTTCGTCGAGCGTCTCGCGTACGCCGTGGGCCGCATCGCGGCGGCGTTCTGGCCCGACCCGGTGATCGTCCGCATGAGCGACTTCAAGACGAACGAGTACGCCCGCCTGATCGGCGGCGCCGGGTTCGAACCGTCGGAGGAGAACCCGATGATCGGTTGGCGCGGCGCGAGCCGCTACTACCACGACGACTACCGGGAAGGGTTCGCCCTGGAGTGCGCCGGGCTGAAGCGGGTCCGCGACGAGATGGGCCTCACCAACACGGTCGTCATGATCCCGTTCTGCCGCACGCTGACCGAAGCCGACCAGGTCCTCACCACGATGGCCGAGCACGGGCTGGTGCGCGGACGCAACGGCCTCGAGATCTACGTCATGGCCGAGATCCCGTCGAACATCATCCTCGCCGCGGAGTTCGCCGAACGCTTCGACGGGTTCTCGATCGGCAGCAACGACCTCACCCAGCTCACGCTCGGGGTGGACCGCGACTCGAGCATGCTCGCACCACTGTTCGACGAGGCCGATCCCGCCGTCACCCGCAGCATCGACGCCCTGATCTCCGCGGCGCACGACGCGGATCGCAAGGTGGGGATCTGCGGCCAGCGGCCGAGCGACGA
>SKSP01000312.1 GCA_007122945.1 Ilumatobacteraceae bacterium
CGATCCTCGACGGCGGCGACGTGAAGTGCTGGGGGAACAACGGCTCCGGGCGTCTCGGTCTGGGCCAGAGCGGCGGGAGCGAAGGCAGCAGTCCCGGCGACATGGCGGATCTCCCGACCGTCGATCTCGGCGCGAACGTGCGCGCCACCGCGATCGCCGCGGGGAGTCGCCACACCTGCGTGATCGTCGAGGGTGGCGCCACCGACGCCGACGACGCCAACGTGAAGTGCTGGGGCAGCAACGGCTCCGGCGGACTCGGGTACGGCGACAGCACGGACCGGGGCCGCTTCCCCGACGACATGGGCGACGACCTGCCCCTCGTCGACCTCGGCACCGGCCGCTCCGCGACGGCGATCGCCGCCGGGTTCGACCACACGTGTGCGCTGCTCGACGACGGCTCCGTCAAGTGCTGGGGGCTTGGCAACCGCGGGCAGCTCGGCAACGACGCCATCTCCGTCGTGGGCAACAGCTCCGGCGAGATGGGCGACGCACTCGCGCCGATCGACCTCGGTCCCGGCCGGTACGCCACCGCGATCACCGCCGGGAACCGGACGAGCTGCGCCCTGCTCGACGACGCGACGGCGAAGTGCTGGGGCGACGGCAGCTTCGGCAAGCTCGGCACCGACGCCACCGGGAACCAGGGCAACTCGGCCTCGAACACGATGGCGAACCTCGGGCCGATCACGCTCCCGGGCACCCCGGTCTCGATCTCGGCCGGCAGCGACCACACCTGCGCGCTGTTCAGCGACGGCCGGACCACCTGCTGGGGGCGAGGTGCCGACGGTCGACTCGGTACCGGGTCGACGTCGAACGTCGGCGACACCGAGGGCGACATGGCGGCCCTCGGCCCGATCTCGCTCGGGCGTGACGCGCTGGCCATCGCTGCCGGTGGCGAGCACACCTGCGCGGTCCTGGACAACTTCCGGGTGAAGTGCTTCGGCAACGGCGACGACGGTCGGCTCGGCTACGGCGACACCCAGTCTCGCGGTGGCAGCGCCGGCCAGATGGGCGGCAACCTGCCCCAGGTCGACCTCGCCGGCCACGTCCGTCCGATCGACAGCGTCCCGGCGCCGCCGACGGAGGTGGAGTGGTCCGCGAGCGGCGGCTCCGTGTCGGTCGCGTGGACCGCGCCGGCGGACGACGGCGGCTCGGCGATCACGGGCTACCGGGTCCAGCGGTCGGCGAACGCCGGGCTCACGTGGACGACGGTCGAGGCGGACACCGGCTCGACCGCGACGAGCGCGACGGTGGCGGGTCCCGACGGGCCCGACGTCCGGTACCGGGTGGCGGCGCTCAACGCGGTCGGGCTCGGCGTGTGGTCGATCGAGTCGGCGCCGGCGGGGCTGATCCCGCTCGATCCCGGCCGCATCGTGGACACCCGGCCCGGCGGTGAGACCGTCGACGGTCTGTTCGCCGGGATCGGCCTGCGTGACGCCGGTGGCGTGCTGGAGGTCGACGTGCTCGGCCGGGCCGGCATCCCCGACGACACGGGCGCGATCATCTTGAACGTCACGGTCAACGAGCCGCAGGCGGCCGGGTTCGTGACGGTGTTCCCGTGCGGCGGCCCGCCGCCGAACGCCTCCAACCTGAACCACGATCCCGGCCAGACGATCGCCAACAGCGTCATCGTGAAGCTCGGTGACGGTGGTCGGGTGTGCTTCTTCACCGATCAGGTGGCGCACCTGATCGTCGACGTCAACGGTGCGTACCCGCTCGACGCGACGTTCAACGGTCTCGACCCGGCCCGCCTCCTCGACACGCGACCGGGCACCGAGACCATCGACGGTCAGTTCGCCGGTCAGGGTCCCAATCCTGCCGGTGGCGTGATCGAGTTGCCGGTCGTCGGCCGTGGCGGCGTGCCCCAGGGCACCGATGCCGTCGTGCTGAACGTGACGGTGAACGATCCGCAGGCGGCCGGGTTCGTGACGGTGTACCCGTGCGGCCCGAACCCGCCGAACGCGTCGAACCTCAACTACGTCGCGGGTCAGACGATCCCGAACAACGTGATCGTCAAGGTCGACGACCAGGGGCGGGTGTGCCTGTTCACCGACCAGGTCGCCAACCTGATCGTCGACGTCAACGGCAGCTTCCCCGACGACGCCACGTTCGATCCGCTCGACCCGGCTCGGCTGCTCGACACCCGACCGGGCACCTCGACCGTCGACGGTCAGTTCGCCGGGCAGGGTCAGCTGCCGGGCGGCGACGTCCTCACGCTGCAGGTCACCGGGCGCGGCGGCGTGCCGGCCGAGGTCGGCGCCGTCGTGTTGAACGTGACGGTCGTCGATCCGGCGGCGCCGGGGTTCGTCACGGTGTTCCCGTGTGGTGGGAACCCGCCGAACGCGTCGAACATCAACTACGTGGCGGGCCAGGCGATCCCCAACAACGTCGTCGTGAAGGCCGACGACCAGGGGCGGGTGTGCATCTTCAGCGACCAGACGACCCACCTGCTCGCCGACGTCAACGGAAGTTTCCCACCCATGTGACCAGGGAGGATCGGGTTCCCATCGGGTTCCCGGCGGCAGGACTCACAGAATCCTCACAGACCGGTCCGTACGGTGCGGGCACCACGACAGTGAGGAGTCCCACCGATGGGAACCCGACCCGACCGTCCCGCCGTGAACCGGCGCGTGTTCGCACGCCTGGCCACGGCCGCCGCCTTCGTCGCCGCCCTGGTGA
>SKSP01000235.1 GCA_007122945.1 Ilumatobacteraceae bacterium
GGCCGAGGAGGTCCGGATCAAGCTCAGCGAGCTGTGCTACAAGTCGATCTCCTGCGACGCGACCGAGGACAAGAAGCACATCGACCTGTCGTCGGAGCCGCTGATCCTGGTGTGTGCCGCCGGTCTGCGGGGGAGCACGGCCACCGACGTGGCGAAGGAGACCGCCATCTTCCGGGCCCACAAGGCCACACCGATCGTGGTGGCCGACGACGGTGAGACGCGGTACTCGGCGGCGGCGACGATCCACGTGCCGACGGTCGACCCGGCACTCGGGTTCGTGCTGTCGGCGATGGTCGGGCACATGTTCGGTTACGAAGCCGCGCTCGCCATCGACGCCACCGCGCGCCCCCTGCGCGAAGCGCGCGAGGCCATCGAGCGGACCGCGGCGACCGGCGTGACGTCGGACGTCGCGCTCGCGCAGCTGCGCGCCGAGCTCGTCCCCCACGTCGAGCGCTATCTCGACGTCCTCGGGGAGGGGCGCTACGACGGACAGCTCGAAGCCAGTACGGCCATGCGGCTCGCCAGCTTGCTGCGCGACATGTCCGCCCCCTACCCGGTCGAGGAGTTCCAGCGCCGGACGGGCAAGGTCGGGACGCCGGCGACACTGATCGACGAGGTCGCGGCCGCGCTGACGCTCGCGATCGAGGAGCTGACCCGGCCCGTCGACGCGATCAAGCACCAGGCCAAGACGGTGACGGTCGGCATCTCCCGCAGCGACGAGGGCGTCCTCGACCGGGCGCTCGTCCAGGCCACGCTGGGCGCCGGGGTCGGGCGCGACACGCTCAGCTACCGCACGTTGCGCGTGCTCGCCGATCTCGACCCGGCGGTCACCGAGGTGGTCGGCTTCACGCGGTACGCGATCGACGGCACCCAGATCTCCGTGATCGACCGGGGCGGCATCTCGCGCGACCTCCCGAGTCGGGTGACGACCGGGAGCCCGCTCGCGGGGACCAAGCGGCGCGTCGCGGACGAGCGCGAGGTGCTCGTCGCCCGCGGGCGCAGCGACGGTCGCACGATCATCTTCGTGCCCGAGGTGAAGGCCGACCTCTGCGTCGGCATCACCTTGTTGCACGTCCGGTTCGCCGACCGGCTCGAGCCCGCCGCCATGCGGTCGGTGCTGCAGGGCTACGACCGCCGCTACGACCGTCTCGTCGACTGGGTGGTCGAGACCGAGGGCGCCTTCGACGAGGACCGGCTCGGGGAGCTGCCGGTGGTCGACCTGCTCGTCGAGCCGATCTCCGAGACGGCCGATCACTGGCGGACGTGATGGCGCGGGCGACACGGTGAGGACGACCGCGCCGTGATCGGCGTCGGCGTCGACATCGTCGAGATCGAGCGGTTCCGCCGCTCGCTCGCCCGCACGCCGTCGATGCGGACGCGCCTGTTCGTGCCGGCCGAGCTCGCCGACGTCGCTGCCCGGAGGGACCCGGTCCCCGCGCTCGCGGCACGGTTCGCCGCCCGCGAGGCCGTGATGAAGGCACTCGGCGTGGGGCTCGGTGCGTTCGGTTTCCACGATGCCTGGGTCGAGCGCGCCGCCTCGGGCGCCCCGTCGATCGCGGTGACCGGTCGGGCGGCCGAGCTGGCGGCGGCGGCAGGGGTGACCCGATGGCACCTCAGCCTGAGCCACGTCGACCTCGTCGCCGTCGCGTACGTCGTCGCCGAGTGAGCGTACGCTGGACGTCGTGATCCCCGTCCTCACCCCCGTCGAGATGGGCGCGGTCGATCGGGCAGCCGAGGTTCCGGTGGACGTGCTCGTCGGTCGCGCCGGCGGTGCCGTCGCCCGCGAGGCGGTGCGCCTGCTCGGTGGCACCTACGGCCGCACCGTCAACGTGATCGCCGGCCCCGGCAACAACGGTGCCGACGGTCGTGTCGCCGCCGATCGGCTCCGCGCCCGCGGCGCCCACGTCCGCGTGTTCCCCGCCGACGGGTTCCCGGACCGCCTGCCGCCCGCCGATCTCGTGATCGATGCCGCCTTCGGCACCGGGTTCCGGGGTACGTGGCACCCGCCCGACGTCGGGGCCGCCCGGGTGCTCGCCGTCGACGTGCCGACCGGGGTCGACGGGCTCACCGGCACGGCGGCCGGGCCGGTGCTGCGGGCCGACGTCACGGTGACGTTCGCCGCCGGCAAGCCCGGCCTGTATCTCGCCGCCGGCCGCGAGCTGGCGGGTCGGGTGGTCGTCGCGGACATCGGACTCGACGTGTCGCGATCGTCGATCGAACGTGTCGAGGCGGCCGACGTGGCGGCCTGGCTCCGGCCCCGCGCCGCCACCGCCCACAAGTGGAGCAACGCCGTGCGGGTCGTGGCCGGGAGCCCGGGCATGACCGGCGCGGCGCACCTCGTCGCCGACGCAGCGCAGCGGTCGGGTGCCGGCATCGTCCACCTCACGGCGCCGGGGAACGACCCCGACCCGCCGATCGAGGTGGTCGTCCGCCGAACGCCCGGGTTCGACTGGCACGAGCCGGTGCTCGCCGACCTGCACCGCTTCGGTTCGCTCGTCGTCGGCCCCGGGCTCGGCCGCGAGGACTACACGGTCGCGTCGGTCACCGAGGTCGTCCGCGAGGCGGTCGTCCCCGTGATCGTCGACGGCGACGGCCTGTTCGCGCTGTCGTGGAACGAGGCGGGCGCGCCGGTGATGCTGCGCGAGCGCGAGGTCCCGACCCTGCTCACGCCGCAC
>SKSP01000108.1 GCA_007122945.1 Ilumatobacteraceae bacterium
CGGGCGCCGTTCTGCAAGAACACGTTCGACGAGCGCCCCCACGACACGACCCGGCGGAACAGGTACCGGGCGACCTCGTCGGGGCTCAGGCGGCGTTGGCCACGGAGCGTGCACGTGACGCCGTACTCGTTCTCGAGTCCGTAGATGCGGCGCTCCATGTGCGCAATGTACTCACGTCGCCCGCGCGAAACCGATCGTGCTGCCGGGCGGTCGCCGGGCGAGTGCCGCGAGGTCGTCGGCGTGCACCACGGCCACCACCGGGTACCCCCCGGTGGTCGGGTGGTCGGCGAGCATCACCACGGGCTCACCGCTCGGTGGGAGCTGGACCGCGCCCTCGACGAGCCCGACGCTCGCCAGCTCGGAGTGGTCGAGTCGGTCCGGGGGTTCACCGAGCAGACGCACCCCCACCCGGCTCCATCGGTCGGTCACCGTCCAGCGCCCCCGGAGCACCTGCTCGAACGCCCCGTCCGCGAAGCGGGCGAGGTGGGGGCCCGGCCACAGCCGGATCCGGTCGGGCCCGTCGTGCAGCGGGGCGACGTCGACGGTGATCGGGGTCCGCGGGTCGGGGCCGATCTCGTAGTCGGCACCGGCGTCGACGGGCGGCGGGCCGAGGCCCGAGAGCGTGTCGTGCGACGACGAACCCAACACCTGCTCGGCCAGGATCCCGCCCCGCACCGCGAGGTACTCCATCGTGCGGCCGACGGGGTCCACCCGGTGCTCGTCGCCGGGCTCGAGCGAGACCGGCGCACCGGTCGGGCTCGACGCGACGAGCAGCGGCCACTCGGCGCGGATCACCAGACCGCCCGCGGTCTCGAACACCGTCGTGCCCTCCGGGTTGCCGACGACCCGGTTGACGAGGTCGGCGAGCACCCGGTCGACCGGTCCCGACCGGGGGACGCCGAGGTGGGCGAATCCCGGCCGTCCGTGGTCCTGCAGCGTGGTCGACCAGCCGGTCGACACGACGACGATGCGACCGCTCACCGATCGTCCCGCGTGATCCGGACCGTCGTGCCCGGCCGCAGCAGGGCGGGCGGGTCGCGTTCGACCGACCAGACCGGTGCGTCGGTGCTGCCGAGCAGGTGCCATCCGCCGGGGGACGCACTCGGGTACACGGCGGCGTACCCGGCGGCGATCGAGAACGCTCCGGCGGGGATCCGAGTCCGTGGGGTGTCGCGCCGGGGAAGGTGCAGCAGCGGGTCGAGGCCACTGAGATAGGCGAACCCCGGGGCGAAGCCGCAGAACGCGACCTCGTACCGACCGGCGACGACGGTCGCCACGACCTCGTCGACGGACCGGTCGACCCGATCGGCGACCGCGGCCAGATCGTGACCGTCGAACCGGACGGCGATCTCGATCGTCGCCTCCTCCTCGGGCCCCACGTCGGGGTCGACGGGGAGGCCACGCACCACGGCGAGCGCGTCCGAGAGCGCGGCCGCATCGGTGCACGCCACGAGCACGGTCGTCGCGGCGGGGATCACCTCGACGACGCCGCTCTCCCCTGGTCGGACCCCGTGTCGGTCGGCGGCCCGTGCGAGTCGCCCGGGCTCGCCGGGTCCGCACTCGACGAGCGCCGCGGCGGGGCCGAGCGCGCGCACCGGACGGGTGCTCATCCCGTGAACGGGTGGACGCCCACCCCGGCGACCTCGAGGGCGGCACGGATCGCACCGGCGAGCGCCACCGCGCCGGGGGTGTCGCCGTGGACACACAGCGATCGGACGTGCAGCGCCACCACCGTGCCGTCCACGGCCACCACCTCGTGATCGGTCGCGATGCGCACGGCCCGGGCCGCCACGTCGGCAGGGTCGGTCAGCACGCTGTCGGGTTCCGGGCGCGGGACGAGCCGACCATCGGGGAGGTAGGCCCGGTCGGCGAACGCCTCCGGGACCGGTTCGAGCCCACGCCGTTCAGCGGCGGCGAGCAACGCCGAGCGGGGCGCACCGAGGACGGCCATCGACGGGTCGTACTCGTGGGCCGCGTCGACGACCGCGGCTGCCGAAGCGGCGTCGCCGACGCACGCGTGGTACAGCGCCCCGTGGGGTTTCACGTAGGCAACGCCGGTGCCGACGACCTGGGCGAACGCGTCGAGCGCCCCGAGTTGATAGAGCACGGCGTCGCGCAGCTCGGCGGGGTCCATCGCGACGTGCCGTCGACCGAACCCGACGAGGTCGGGATACGCGACCTGGGCGCCGATCCGCGCTCCCTCGGCCGCAGCTGCCGCGCAGGTGGCGCGCAAGGTCGACGGGTCCCCCGCGTGGAACCCGCACGCCACGTTGGCGCTGGTGACGAGCCGCAGCATCGCGGTGTCGTCGCCGAGGCGCCACACCCCGTACGACTCCCCGAGGTCGCTGTTGAGGTCGATCGCCGCCATCGTCGCCGATGGTACCCGGCGACGGTCTCGCCCCGGCGTCGACGGATCGTCAGGAGCGCTGCTTGGCGTCCATCTCGGCCTGGTGCTTGGCGACCATGTCCTCGACCGCCTGCATGTTGCGCTCGGCGAGGTGCTCGCGGCCCTCGCGGGCGCGCTGCTTGGCCTGCTGGGTGCTCCACGACTGGCCCTGGAACTCGGGGAACACGCGCTGGGCGATCAGCTCGTAGCTGCGCTTGGTGGCCTCGGGGTTGGCCCATTCGTGAGCGAGCGTCATGTAGCACCCGAACCCTCCCGACTGCTTCTGCAGCCGCTCGATCTGGGCGCAGGCGTCGTCGGCGGTGCCGATCGAGCCGAGACCCGACTCGTTGACGAACTCGATCGCCTCGCGCACGGCGCCGCTGTCGCCGACGTCCATCTGGGGGAAGGCCGCGGTGTGCTGGAAGTAGTCGAACCACTCGACGATGCCGTACTCGACGTCGCGGTAGGCCTGCTCGCGGGACTCGGCGATGTGCATCAGGCCGACGAGTCGCCACGTCGAACGGTCGGCGACGGTCCCGAACGTGGCGGCCCGCTCCTCCATGACGTCCCAGTGCAGCCCGAGCACGTCGAATCCCTCCGACTGCGTGGCGCCGATCGACAGCAGGCCGATCCCGTGCTTGCCGGCGAGCCGTGGGCCGGTCGGCGACGCGACCGCGGGCACCGCCACGTCGAAGAGCGGGTCCGAGTAGGGACGCAGGTGCAGCCGGGCCTCGTTGAGCGTCCAGGTCTTGGTCTCGCTGTTGACGGGTTCGTCGCTCGTGAGCAGTTGCATGATGACCTCGAGGCCTTCCTCGAGCAGCGGCCGGGTCTCGGTCGGGTCGAGGCCGAGCATGATCGCGTCGGTCGGCAGCGACCCCGGGCCGAGTCCCAACATGAACCGGCCGCGCGTGAGGTGGTCGAGCAGGACGGCTCGCTCGGCGATCATGTAGGGGTTGTGGTAGGCGACACTGATCACGCCGGTGCCGAGCTTGATGTGCCGGGTGCGCTCGGCGGCGGTGGCGATGAAGATCTCGGGGGAGGCGATGATCTCGCTGCCCGCCGAGTGGTGCTCGCCGATCCACGCTTCGTCCCACCCGAGCTTGTCCATGTGCGCGATCAGGTCGAGGTCACGCTCGATCGCCAGCGTCGGGTTCTCCCCCGCACGGTGGAACGGAGCCATGAACGTGCCGAAGCGCAAACGGTCGGACATCTGAGTACCCCCTGTCGGTCCCTTTCGCGGCGACCCTAGTGGATGTCCACACGGCGCGGGTCGAGGTGCCCGACCAGCTGGTCGCGCCCCGAGATGCCGAGCTTCCGGTACGCCCGGGTGAGGTGGGACTCCACGGTCTTGCGCGACAAGAACAGCGCGCGGGCCACCTCGGCGTTGCTCCGGCCGCTCGCGACCAGCTCGGCGATCCGGCGCTCCGAGGCGGTGAGGGCGTCGGGTCCGGTCCCCGCCAGCTCGACGGCTCGCGCTCCGGCGGCACGCAGCTCGTCGACCGCGAAGCGCTCGAGTGCCCCGGCACCGGTCGCTCGGGCCAGGTCGAGACCGGCGCGCAGTGCGGTGCGGGCAGCCCGGCGCCGGCTGCAACGACGCAGGGCGGCGCCGTGCTCGACGTGGGTCCACGCCCGGGCCAGGACGGCGTCGCTGCCCTCGAGGACGGTCACCGCATCGGCGAGCAGCTCGACGGAGCGCCCCGGCTCGGTCTCGATCGCCGCCGCGGTGCGGAGCGCCCGGGACACCATGCGCGGAGATCCCAGCGTCCTCGCCAGGGTGACCTCCTCGGTCGCCAGCTGCCGTGCACGTTCCGAGTGCCCGAGGCCGGCATTCGCGAGGGCCAGGCCGGAGCGCCACTCGCACACCATCCCGGACCCCCCGGCCGCCGTGAAGGCCTGGCCGGCGCGCCCGAACCGCTCGACGGCACGGTCGGGGTCCCCGGCCTCGAGCGCGACCCAACCCGCGGCGACGTCGACCCATCCGCCCATCGGCGAACCGGGCGGCGGGGTCGGGCCGTCGTCGTCGACCGCGATCGACGCGCCCTGCAGGTCGCCCCGGCACAGGCGCGAGACGGCGAGGCTGAAGCGAGCGGGTCCGAGGGCGTGCACGCTCGCGGTCGGCGCGTCCGCGCTGAGCCGCAACACGTCGTCGGCGTCGGCGTCGGCGTCGGCGAGACGGCCGAGACCGAGCATGCAGAAGCTGCGGACCGCGCGGAGGCTCGCGTACGCGATCCGCTCCCCCCGTTCCACCGTGAGGCCGATCAGCGCGTCGAGGAGGCCACGCGCCCGCTCGTACTCGTCGAAGATGGCGAGTGAGCCGAGGATGGGCTCGAGGATCGCCCGGCCCACGGCGTCCGCCGGCAGGTCGCGCATGGCCAGCTCCATCAGACCGGCGACCTCGGCGCGCGGGCGGTCGACGCCCAGGGCCGGCTCGGCGGCCGCCATCGCCAGGAGGATCTGCTCGGCCAGGCTCGGCTCGGCCGGTGGATCGGCGGCGATCGCCGCCACGCGGGTGCGCGCCGGCTCGAGGTGGCGGCCGAGCAGCAGGCCGGCGGTGTCGAGGCCCACGAGGAGTCGCGCCTCGAGCAGCGGGTCGACGTCGCGGCGCGCCGAGATGTGGAGCCCCTGCTCGAACGCGTCGACCGCCTCGTCGAACCTCCCGGCGGCGTACAACGCCTCCCCGACGGAGGCGTGCACACCGGGGTCGACCGCGCCGGCGGGGCTCAGCTCGAGCGCACGCTGGAGGTGCCGGAACGCACCGGTGTCGCCCGCGGCGATCTCGGCCCGTGCGAGATCGACGAGGAGCTCGATCCGCGTGGACACGTCGAGGGGGCCCTGGAGGCTCCATCGCAGGATCCGTGCGGCGGTGGCCGGGGAGGCGGCGGCCATCGCGGCGCCGGCCGCGGCCCGGGCGACGTTGATCGCCCACGTCTCGGTCGTCGGCCCGGTCTGCAGCAGATGGGCCACGATCGCGAGCGGCTCACGGTCGGTCTTGGCGAGCACCCGGGCCGCGTCCAGGTGGATGATCTCGCGCTCGCCCTCACCGAGGAGGTCCAGCACGAACTCGCGGACGATGGAATGGCGGAACGACAGCACCGGACCGGGGAGCAACAGGTCGGCGACGACGAGTGCGTCGAACGCCGCCGCAACGCGTGCGCGCGAGAGCCCGGCCAGTTCGGCGACGATCGCGAGGTGCGCGTCCGGGCCGAGCACCGCGACCGCGGCGGCGACGTCGCCGGCGTCGTCGCCGCACTCGGACGACCGGGCGTGGATCCATCGCCGGATGCGCTCGGGGCGCAGGTCGCCGACCTCGCTCGCGGGCGTGTGGGCGAGGGTCCGCGCCAGCTCGGTCGCCAAGAACGCGTTCCCGCCCGTCGCGGCGCTCAGCTCCTCGGAGGATCGTCCGTGCGACGGAGCGTGGAGGCGCACGAGCGCGGCGACAGCGTCCGGCCCGAGCGGGGGGATGCGACGGTGGGCCGTCCGGGATCGGGCCGCGAGTCGGTGGAGCGGGTCGGCGGCCGCGTCGACGGTCCGGGCGGCGAGCACGAGGCCGGCACCGCTGTCGTCGTGTTCGAGCAGCGCGAGGCTCTCGGTGTCGGCCCAGTGCGCGTCGTCGACGACGATCAGCAGCGGTCGGTCCTCCACGAGCCCGGAGAGCAGCTCACCGAGTGCGTGACGCACGGCGGCCACGTCGTCGGGACGCGATGCGGTGACGGGCGCCCCGGCTCCGAGGAGCTGACGGACGATGCCCCATGGACGGTCGGCCTCGAGGACGATCCCGCAGGCGGCGAGCACGGCGATGTCGCGTCGGCGGGCGCGCCGCACGGTCTCGGCGCACAGCGCCGACTTCCCGATACCCGCCGGCCCCTCGAGGAGGAGGACCGACCCCGCTCGCTCGACGGTCGACTCCAGTGCGGCGTCGACGAGCGCGAGTTCGTGGTTCCGATCGAGGAGCACGTCCGGTCCGTGTCCCGCGACCCCCATGACGACACGAACCTATCATCGCCGCGCCCGGCCGCCCGCCTACTCGAGGGGCTGGATCTCGTACTCGGTGGGGACGTGCACGGCGTTCAGCGCGCCCTGGAGGCGGCGGTAGTCGTCGGCCACCCGGTCGTCGGGCGTCCAGGTCCGGGCGTAGAACACCTGCTCGACACCGGCCTGGATCAGCTCCTTCGAGCACGAGAAGCACGGCTGGTCGGTGGTGTAGACGATCGATCCGTCCGTGGAGGCCCCGAAGCGGCCGGCGGTCAGGAGCGCATTGGCCTCGGCGTGGACGCAGATGCACAGGTCGTAGCCGGTTCCCGAGACGAACCGGTCGCGGTCGGCGCACCGGAGGCAACCGCCGTCGAGACAGTTCGGGAGTCCCTCGGGTGTGCCGTTGTACCCCGTGGCGATCACCCGGTCGCCCTTCACGAGCACCGCGCCCACCTTGCGGCCCCGGCAGTTGGCGCGCATCGCCGCGGTGAAGGCGAGGGCGAGGTAGTAGTCGTCGCGATCCGGCATGGCCACGACGGTCCACCGTACCGTCCCGCCGCTCCCCCGGGCGGGACTACCATCCCCGAGCCATGAAGCGGCTGCTGCTGCCGTTCCTACTGCTGTTCCTCGCGGCATTCGTGATCGGCGGCGTGCTGCTCGCCCTGGAGCAGGAGCTGTGGGGCGTCGTCGTCTTCACGGTGCTGATCCTGGTCGCCGTGGTCGACATGGTGGCGACGACGTTCCGGATCGGGCGGGGCGACCGGCGCCTCGCCCGCCGGGCCGACACCCACCGGGGCCGCGCGACCGTCCTCGAGGCCCGGGAGATCCCGTTCACGCTCCATCTCGGGGGGAGCACCTACCAACCGCGCATGTTCGAGCTCCGCCTGCGGGTCGAGGTCCCCGAGGTCGACCCCTACGAGGTGAACCACCACGTGGCGGCGCGCCCCTGGGACGTCGATCACATCCGACCCGGGAACGTGATCGAGTGTCGCGTGCACCCCCGGCGGCGCAGGAAGCTCGTCCTGGTCTTCCCCGAGGGCACGACACCTTTCGGGGTGGACGTCCCGGGTGTGACGATCGACCACGGTGGCGTCGGCGGTGGTGCGTCGGCGACGGCCGTCGTGCAGGGCCTCCAGGATCTGGGGGCGACGCCGACGGGCGCCCGGCTCGTGGAGCTCGACCTGCTCGTCAGCGTGGCCGGCGAGGTGCCGTACCGGGTGGTGACGGAGGTCGAGTTGGCGCCCGATGCGATCCCCGGGCTCGGCCGGACGGTCCCCGTCGAGGTCGACCCTCGGCGCCCGTCACGGGTCCGGCTGCTCCCGGGTTGACACGGCTCGTACGTGAGGCTCGTACGTGAGGACCACCGAGACGGTGGTCGCGTCGAGCACGACGGTGAGCACCGCGTCGTCGATCTCCACCAGCAGGCGGGCATCCGGAGCCAGTCCACGCACGACGTTGTCCGTCGGACCGGCAGCGGTGCCGACGCTGCCGAGCGGGGCCGGTTCACCCGTGCGCGGGTCGATCCGCTCGGCCCCGGCGCGGTCGCGCCGGACCGCGGCGGCCCCGACGACGTCGATCGTCTCGCCGACCGACAGCGGCCGGGCCCACAGCGGCGCACCGCTCGTCGCGTCGAACGCCGCGGCCGAACCGCGGCCGTCCGCCTCGACGTGCCGTACGAGCACGGCGTCGTCGACGACGTCGAGCCCGGTGGCCGACGCACCGGGTGCCGAGCGTCGCCAGCGCTCCGCACCGTCACGTCGGTCGAGCGCGACGACCGATCCGGGCCGGTCGACCACGGCGACGACGAGTTCGTCGGTGGCGGTCACCGCCCCGAACCGGGTGGTGTCGAAGGTGACCGACCACCGGTCGAGCGCGACGGCGACATCGACCGGAACATCGGCACCGTCCGACTCGGCGTCCCGTTCGGAGCGCAGCACGCCGGTGAGGAGCCCGACCGTCGCCGCGACGAGCACGAGCGCCGCCACGGCCACGGCGAGCGGCGGGCGGCGGCCCGACCGCGCGGCACGCGTGACGTCGGCCCGCTCGGGCGTGCGGAACCCACCCCGGTACCCCGGCTTCCACAGGGCGTCGGGATCGTCGTCCACGGGGTCGGGGGGACGCGGTCAGGACGAGGGCGGCAGGACGCGCAGTCCCAACTCGGCGAGCTGCTTCGGGTCGCCGGGGACCGGGGCGTTCGTCATCGGATCCGCGCCGGACTGGGTCTTCGGGAAGGCGATCACCTCGCGGATGTTCTCCTCCCCGGCCAAGATGGCGACGAGCCGATCGAGGCCGAACGCGAAGCCACCGTGGGGCGGGGCACCGTACTCGAACGGGTTCAGGAAGAAGCCGAACTTGCGCGCGGCGTCCTGCTCGGAGATGCCGAGCGCGGTGAACACCCGCCGCTGCAACTCGGGCTCGTGGATCCGGATCGAGCCCGATCCCAGTTCCCAGCCGTTGAGCACCAGGTCGTACGCGATCGATCGCACCGTCATCGGGTCGCTCTCGATCCTGTCGACGTCGTCGGGGTGCGGCGAGGTGAACGGGTGGTGGCCCGGCTTCGGACGGCCGGTCGCCGCGTCGACACCGACGAACAGCGGGAACTCGACGATCCAGACGTAGCGGTAGGGCCCCTCGTGGACGGGCGGGCGACCGAGGTCGTTGCGGAGCGTGCCGAGGACCTCGCACGTGGTGTGCCAGTCGTCCGCGACGATCAGCACGAGGTCACCGGGCACGGCGCCCGTGCGTTCGCGGATCGCCGCGGCCTCGTCGTCGGAGATGAACTTGGCGACGGGCGAGTCGAACCCGACGTCGCCGGCCTCGCCGGCCTCGCCGGCCTCGCCGGTCACCTTCAGCCAGACCAGCCCCTTCGCGCCGATCTGCTTGGCGCGGTCGGTCAGCTTGTCGAGCTGGTTCCGGCCGAACTCGGCGGCACGCCCGGGAACGTTGATCGCCTTGATGCTGTCGGCCCCGGCGAACGCCTTGAAGCCGGTGGACGCGAACACCTCGGTCAGCTCGACGAGCTCCAGACCGAACCGCAGGTCGGGCTTGTCGACCCCGAAGCGCTCCATCGACTCGCGCCAGGTCATCCGCTCGATCGGCGGCGGGCGCTCGCCGGTCGCGGCCTCGGCCGCGGCCAGCACGGCTTCGCTGACGGCGTGGAGCACGTCGTCCTGGCCGACGAAGCTCATCTCCATGTCGAGTTGCATGAACTCGTACTGGCGGTCGGCGCGGAGGTCCTCGTCGCGCAGGCAGCGCGCCATCTGGTAGTAGCGGTCGACGCCGGCGACCATCAGGAGTTGCTTGAACAGTTGGGGCGACTGCGGCAGGGCGTAGAACGAGCCGGGCTCCTTGCGCGACGGCACGAGGAACTCGCGGGCGCCCTCGGGGGTGGAGGGCACGAGCATCGGGGTCTCCACCTCGACGAACGCCTGACGCTCCATCGCCGCGCGGACCGCGGAGTTCACCGCGGCGCGGACGCGCAGGTTGCGCTGCATGCGCTCGCGCCGCAGGTCGAGGTAGCGGTACTGGAGGCGGATGTTCTCGTCGACGGCGTCGGCCCGGGCGTCGATCGGGAACGGCGGCGGGTCGGCCCGACGGAGCACCTCCACGACGCACTCGCCGACCTCGACCTCGCCGGTCGGGAGACCCGGGTTCACCGTGCCCTCCGGTCGGGCCCGCACCACCCCGGTGATCCGGACCACGTACTCGCTGCGTACGTCGACGTCGTCGTTGACGACGCACTGCGTGATGCCGCTGTGGTCGCGCAGGTCGACGAAGGCGAGGTGCTCGCCGTGCTCACGTCGGCGCGCCACCCACCCGCACAGACTGACGGTGGTGCCGATGTGCTCGGGGCGCAGGTCGCCGCACCGGTGGGTGCGCATGCTGGTGGAATGTGGTTCGGTCATGACAGTGCTTCCTGGACGGTGGAGAGGAGTTCCGCACGGGCGACGGTGGTCTGGGCCGCGTCGGATCGCAACGGCCGGACGACAGCCGTACCCGCCGTGGCCTCGTCGGTCCCGACGATGACGGCGAGGCGCGCACCGCTGCGGTCGGCGGACTTCATCTGACTCTTCATGCTGCGGCCCTCGAACGCTCGGTCGACGCGCAGCCCGGCCCGTCGCAGCTCCGTGGTGATGGCGTGGGCGTCGGCGCCACCCGCCGTGTCGACCACGAACGCGTCGACCGCGACCGGTGGGGGCGGGAAGGCCCCCTCGTCGTCACAGGCGATCAGCGTGCGGTCGACGCCGAGTGCGAAGCCGATGCCGGGCGTCGGCGGCCCGCCGAGGTCCTCGACGAGGCCGTCGTAGCGCCCGCCACCGCCGACCGCGTTCTGGGCCGACTCGAGGCTGGCCGCCTGGAACTCGAACGTGGTCCGTCGGTAGTAGTCGAGGCCGCGCACGAGCAGCGGGTCGAGCGTGTAGGGCACGCCGGCCGCGTCGAGGGCGCGCTGCACCGTGGCGAAGTGCGCGGCCGCGGCCACCGACCAGAACTCCCCGATCCGCGGCGCGGCGGCGATCGCCGGTGCGTCCTGCGCACGCTTCGAGTCGAGGACCCGCAGCGGGTTCCGCGCGAGCGTCTCGCGGCTCACGTCGGAGAGCTCGTCGGCGTGGGCCTCGAAATGCTGCCGGAGGGCCTCGACGTAGCGACCGCGGTCGGCGGGCTCGCCGAGTGAGTTGAGCACGAGCGTCACGCCCCGGAGCCCGAGTCGGTCGAAGAACTCCCAGCCCAGCGTGATGACCTCGGCGTCGAGGTACGGGTCGTCCACGCCGAGCACCTCGATCCCGACCTGGTCGAACTGCCGGTAGCGGCCGCGCTGGGGCTTCTCGTAGCGGAAGTTCGGCCCGGAGTACCAGGCCTTCCACGGGACGGCGGGCCGGTGTTGCACGAAGGCCCGACACACGCTCGCCGTCTGCTCGGGTCGCAGCGCGACGTGGCGTTCACCCTTGTCGACGAAGTCGTACATCTCCTTGGCCACCACGTCGGTGGCGTCGCCGATCCTGGCGAAGACGCCCACGTCCTCGAGCAGCGGCGGGATCACCTGACCGTACCCGGCCGCCTCGACCACGTCGGCGAACACCGTCGTGAAGTGCCGGAAGCGCGCCGAATCGGGCGCGAGCACGTCGCGCATGCCGGGGCTGGTCCGGAACGTGGGCACGGGACGGGAGGCTACCGGTGCCCCGTCGCCACCGACGGGGCCGGTTCGTCGTCGGACCGTCGGCCTCCCCCGCTCGCCCCGCTGCCGCCGGGCACGGTCCGGTACGCGTCGTAGACCCCGTCGATCTGCTTGATCCGGCGCATCACGGCGGCGAGGTGACCGACGTTCGCCAGTTCGAACTCGAAGCGCATCTTGGCGACACGGTCGTCGCCCGTGAGCGTCGTGCACGAGACGATGTTGACGTGGTGCTCGCTGAGCGCGTCGGCGACGTCGCGCAGCAGCTTCGAGCGGTCGAGCGCGACGATCTCGACACCGGCACGGAACGTGGTCGAGCGGCGGTCGCTGTCCCAGTCGACCTCGATCATGCGCGCCGCCTGATCGGTGGACAGCGAGGCCGCGTTCGCGCAGTCGGCGCGGTGGACGCTGACGCCCCGTCCACGGGTCACGAAACCGATGATCTCGTCGCCGGGCACCGGCGTGCAGCAGTTCGCCAGCCGCACGAGCACGTCGTCGAGGCCCTCCACGTGGACGCTGTGGCTCTGGTCGGACGTGCGCCGGGGGCGCTGGGTGAACACCGTGGTGGGGAGCTGGTCGCCCTCCTGACCGCCACGGATCGCCTTGGCGATCTTCTGGGCGACGTTCCGAGCGGACACGTGGTGTTCGCCGATCGCCGCCAGCAGCGTGTCGAGATCGTGGTAGCCGAGGTCGCTGATCACGGTCGCCAGGTGTTCCGACGACCAGACCTTCTGCGCCGGCAACGACTCGCGACGGAACTCGTCGGCCAGCTCCTCCCGCCCCGACTCGATCATGTCGGTTCGACGCTCGCGGCTGAACCACTGCTTGATCTTGTTGCGGGCCCGCTGGGAGACGACGAACCCGAGCCAGTCCTGGGACGGCCCCGCGGTCTCGACCTTGGAGGTGAAGATCTCGCAGGTGTCGCCGCTGCGCAGCTGGTGGTCGAGGGACACGAGGCGGCCGTTGACCTTGGCGCCGATGCACGCGTGCCCGACCTCGGTGTGCACGGCGTACGCGAAGTCGACCGTGGTCGAGCCGACGGGCAAGGTGATGACCCGGCCCTTCGGGGTGAACACGAAGACCTCGTCCTGCTCGAGGTCGGTCTTCAGGGTCTCCATGAACTGGGCCGGATCGCTGACGTCGGCCTGCCAGTCGATGATCCGGTTCAACCAGTCGATGTCGAGCTGGGCGTCGTCGTCCTTGTACGCCCAATGGGCGGCGACGCCCCACTCGGCCCGCTGGTGCATCTCGCGCGTGCGGATCTGGACCTCGATCAGCTTCCCGCCCGGTCCGATGACGGTGGTGTGCAGGCTCTGGTAGAGGTTGAACTTCGGCATCGCGATGTAGTCCTTGAAGCGCCCCACCACCGGGCGCCACCGACCGTGGATCGACCCGAGCGCGGCGTAGCAGTCCTTCACGGAGTCCACGATGACCCGTACCGCGACCAGGTCGAAGATGTCGTCGAACTCGCGGCCCTTGACGACCATCTTCTCGTAGATGCTCCACAGGTGCTTGCCCCGCCCGGTCACCTCGGCCTCGATGCCGAGCTCGGACAGCCGGGAGCGCACGTCGGCGATCGCCTGGGCCAGGTAGACGTCGCGTTCGGGGGTGCGGGTCGCGACGAGGTGTTCGAGCTCGGCGAAGCGCTTGGGGTGCAGTGCGGCGAAGGAGAGGTCCTCGAGCTGTTGCTTGATCTCTTGGATCCCGAGCCGGTGCGCGAGCGGGGCGTAGATGTCGAGCGTCTCCTGGGCGATGCGACGCTGCTTGTCCGCGGGAATCGCGGCGACCGTGCGCATGTTGTGCAGGCGGTCGGCGAGCTTGATCACGAGCACCCGCAGGTCGCGCGCCATGGCGACGAGCATCTTGCGCATCGTCGCTGCCTGCTGCGCCTCGCGCGAGTCGAACTGCAGCCGTTCGAGCTTGGTGACGCCGTCGACGATGCCCGCGACCTCCGGGCCGAAGTGCTCACGGACGTCGGGGAGCGTGATCTCGGTGTCCTCGACCGCGTCGTGGAGCAGCGCCGCCGCGATCGACACCTCGTCGAGGCCGATGTCGGCGACGATGCGGGCGACCGCGAGCGGGTGGTTGATGTAGCTCTCGCCGCTCGACCGGGTCTGGGAGCGGTGTGCCTCCGCCGCCATCTGGTACGCCCGGTTGATCATGCCGACGGGGCCCTTCGGGTGCCGGCGCCGGTAGCTCGCGAGGAGCGGCGCGAGTTCGCTGACGGCCGCGGTCTCGTGATGTCGCCGCCAGGGCAGGACGCGATCGACGGTGGCCACGGTCAGTACCTCGCGAGGCTCTCCACCCGATGCTCGCCGAGCTTGCTGCGGCCACCGAGCGCCTCGAGCTCGATCATGAACCCGAGGCCGACCACGACGCCACCCAGCGTCTCGACCAGACGGGATGTCGCCGATGCGGTGCCACCGGTCGCCAGGACGTCGTCGACGATCAGGATCTTCTCGTCGGGGTGGATCGCGTCGCGGTGGATCTCCAACTTGTCGGTGCCGTACTCGAGCGCGTACTCCTCGCGGGCGACGGCCCACGGGAGCTTGCCGGCCTTGCGGACCGGCACGAAACCGGCCCGGAGGCGGTAGGCGATCGGCGACGCCAGGATGAAGCCGCGCGACTCGATCCCCACCACCCGGTCGACGGGGACGTCGTGGAAGCGCGCGACGAGATCGTCGACGGCGCGCCCGAAGACCTCCGGGCGCCCGAGCAACGGCGTGATGTCGCGGAACACCACCCCCGGCTGGGGGTAGTCGGGGATGTCACGGATGTGGGCCCGCAACCACGGGACATCGGACGCCATGGTGGGAGGTTACCGACGCGGTGACCCCGTCGTGCGGGACCGTCAGCGACGCTTCTTCTTGCGCGGTCGGGGCGGGTGCGACAGGAGCTTCTCGGGACGTGTGTCCGCTGGTTCGCGCGGCGCAGCGGGAGGTGGCTCGTCGCCCGCGCCGGTCGCGCCGGTCTGGGTGGCGATCCGGGCTCGGCGCCCGGCCGGGGCGCCACCGACGACGAGGTCGCGGAGTTGGTCACCTCGGGCCCGGAGCGTGTCGTCACTGCGCCAGTGTTCGTCGGTCTGCTTCAGCACGGCCAGGAGTGGTGCGGCGACGAACAACGACGAGTACCCGCCGACGAGCATGCCGACGAGCAGCGCGATGGCGAACTCGCCGAGGACGGTCGCGCCGAGCATCCACGATCCGACGATCAGGATCGACAGCACGGGCAGCATGGACGAGAACGTGGTGTTGAGGGTTCGCACGAGGACCTGGTTCAACGTCGTGTTCACGACGTCGGCGTACGGGGGACGGCGGCCCTCGAAACGGGCCTCGTTCTCACGGACGCGGTCGAAGATGACGATCGTGTCGTACAGCGAGTAGCCGAGGATCGTCAAGAACGCGATCACCGTGGCGGGCGTGACGACGAAACCCAGGATCGAGTAGATCCCGACGGCGATGACGACGTCGTGGATCATCGCTGCGATCGCCGCGACGGCCATCCGCCACTCGTACCGGACCGAGATGAACAGCACGACGGCCGCGGTGAAGAAGAGCAGGGCGCGCACGGCGTTGTTGGTGATCTCGCGGCCCCACGAGGCACTGACGGCGTTCACGCTGACGTCGTCACGCTCGACGCCCGCCTCGGCGGCGAACGACTCCTGCAGCACGACGAGGACGTCGTCGTCGTCCTGCACGCCGACCTGGACCTTGACGAACTCGCCGCTGTCGGACGCACGCTCCTGGATCCGGGCTCCGGCCGGGTCCAGCCCGTTGTCGGCCAGGATCCGCTCGGCATCGCCGATCGAGAAGCCGCTCCCCGGGACGTCCCACGACACACCACCTTCGAAGTCGATGCCGAGGTCGAGACCGCGGAACGAGAGCGACGCGATGCCGAGCACCAGCAGCACGAGCGAGACCCACACCCCGATCCGACGCCGGCCGTGGAAGTCGATCGCGGTCTGGCCCCGGTACAGGCGGCCGAGCGGGGTGCGCGCGATGGGCAGCGGCCGGGGGCCGGTCTCCGCCGTCGGTTCGGTGATCGCGCTCATGTCGTCGCTCCCGCCGCCTCGCTCGTGGTGCCGACCGGCCGGCCGCGATCCAAGAAGCGGCTCCCGCTCAACAGCACGAGCGCCGGCCGAGCGAACATCGCGTAGACGATGAGGTTCGTCACCGTCGTCAACCCGAGGTACAGGGCGAAGCCGCGGACCGATCCGACGCTGAGCACGAACAGGATCACCGAGGCGAGCAACGACATCACGTTGGCCGAGATGATCGTCCGCCAGCTCCGGTCGAAGGCACGCGGCGCGGCGTTGCGCGGCGACCTCCCGGCGCGCAGTTCGTCCTTCAGTCGTTCGAACAACACGACGTAGCTGTCGACGGCGAGGCCGATCGCCACGATGATGCCGGTCGCGCCGGCCAGGCTCAGCGCGTAGTTGGTCCGATCGGAGACGAACACGGCCGCGCTGTACATCGCCGACGCCCAGACCACGAGGCCGCTGATCGCGAGGAGCGACAGCCTGCGGTAGTACACGACCATCAGCGTCATGATCGCCGCCGCGCCGACGAGCCCGGCGATGATGGCGGCGCGGAGGGTGTCACCGCCGAGCGCCGGCGAGACGGTCTCGACCGATTGGGCTTCGACGTCGACGGGGAAGGCGCCACGGTTGAGCACGCGGGACAGGCCGCGCGCCTCGTCCTCGGTGAAGTTGCCGGTGATCGAGACGGCGCCGACGAAGCTGGGCGCGTTCACGACGGGGGCGGACTGGATGACGTCGTCGAGCACGATCGCGAGCTGGCCCGACGGGCACGAGCCGGTGCGGTTGAAGCACTGGGAGGCGAGCTGGTTCCAGATCGCCTCTCCCTCGCCGCGGAGGTCGACCGACACCCCCCAGCCCTGCTGGGGCTCCAGCGTCGGTGACGCGCTGCCGCGGGCGAACACCTCGCCCGTGCCGCCGACGGCCCCGACGACGCAGTCCTGGCCCTCGCCGAGCACCGGGAGCACGTCGTCCACGCCGTTCTCGCCCGGCGGCAGCTCGGTCCCGGTGGGCACGCACCGCAGCACCGGTCGCAGCGTCACGATGCCGGCCACGTCGACGGCATCGACCGCCTGGCGCTGGTCGCGGACGCCGGGCAGGTCGACCACGATGTTGGAGCTCTCGACCCGCACGTCGGGTTCGGCGATGCCGAGGCTCTCGAGCTCGTCACGGATCAGATCGCGGATGACGATCAGGTCGTCGCTGTCCGCAGCCTCGGTCGGGGCGAGGATGACCGAGACGCCGCCTTGCAGGTCGAGTCCCAGGACGGGGGTGTTGCCGCGGCCCAGGTTGAGCGCCAGGAGCCCCGCCGAGATCGCCACGACGGCGATGAGCGAGGCCCAGAGCGCGGCCGGTTTCACTGGCCGTCGGTCTTCGCGGTGTCGTCGCTCGGCGCCTCGGCGGGCTCGTCGGTCGTGACCCGGGCCTGCACCGCGGCGCGCGCGATGCGGATCTGCACGTCGTCGTCGATCTCGAGCCAGAACTTGTCGCCGTCCTCACCCGTGATGAAGCCGTAGACGCCCGAGGTCGTCACGACCTCGTCGCCGATCTCGATCGAGCGCTGCAGCGACTGCTGCTCCTTCATCCGGCGGCGCTGCGGCCGGATCATCAAGAAATACATGGCGGCGGGGATCAGCAGGAGGATGCCGAGCGAGATGATCGGCGACCCGGCGGAGTCTTCCTGGGCGAGGAGAGCGATGATGTCCATGACGGGCCCCGATGCTATCCGCCCGCTCCCCAGACCGACAGCAGGTCGCGCCGGAACCCGGCGAACGTTCCCGCCCGGATCGCCGCGCGCATCCGAGCCATCAGGTCGATCGTCCAGGCGACGTTGTGGACGCTGAGCAGTCGGGCGGCCGAGGGTTCCCCGGCCCGGACGAGGTGACGCAGGAACCCGCGCGAGTGCCGCCGGCACACCTCGCAGCCGCAGGCGGGGTCGACGGGGCGGTCGTCGAGGGCGTGGATCGCGGACTTCAGGTGGATCTTGCCCTCCGAGGTCAGCGCGGTGCCGTGGCGGCCCAGCCGGGTCTGCATCACGCAGTCGAACTGGTCGACACCGAGCGCGACCGCCTCGACGAGCGATACCGGGTCGCCGACACCCATCAGGTAGCGGGGGCGGTCGGTCGGCAGGTGCCGGGTCGTCGCGTCCAGCGCCGGGAGCATCTCGTGCAACTCCTCGCCCACCGACAGACCCCCGATGCCGTAGCCGTCGAAGTCGAGGTCGACGGTCCGCGTGGCGCTCTCGACGCGCAGGTGCTCGTCGATGCCGCCCTGCACGATGCCGAACAGCGACTGGTCGTCGCGTCGGTGCGCCGCACGCGCCCGCACGGCCCAGGCGTGGGTGCGTTCGACCGCCGAGCGGATCGCGTCCGGCGGGCTCGGGAGCGGCGGGCACACGTCGAGCACCATCTGGATGTCGGCCCCGATCAGCTCCTGGGTGCGCACGGCCGTCTCCGGCGTGAACCGGTGCGTCGACCCGTCGTAGGTGCTGCGGAACGTGACGCCGTCGTCGTCGACGTCGGGCTCGAGGGAGAACACCTGGAACCCGCCCGAGTCGGTCAGCGTGAGGCCGTCCCACCCGGTGAACGCCCCGAGACCGCCGAGGTGGGCGATCGTCTCCGCGCCGGGCCGCAGCATCAGGTGGTAGGTGTTGCCGAGCACGATCCGCGCGCCGAGCCGCGCGTAGTCGTCCGCGCTCAGGTAGCGGACCGCGCCGCGGGTGCCGACCGGCATGAAGCACGGCGTCTCGTAGGTGCCGCGCGCCGTCTCGGCGATGCCCGCCCGAGCCTCGCCGTCGGTCGCCTCGACCCGGAACGTCACCGGTCTCATCGGCGCTCCGTCGGGTCCGTCACGGCGCGTGCCGATCGAGCAGCACGGCGTCGCCGAACGACAGGAACCGGTAGCGCTCCGCGAGGGCGATCTCGTACAGCCGGCGCCAGCGCGGCCCGACGAAGGCGTCGATCATCATCAGCAGTGTGGTCCGCGGCAGGTGGAAGTTCGTCATCATCACGTCGACCACCTTCCACTCGAACCCCCGGTGGACGAACAGGTCGGTGCGGCCGGCGAGCCGCCCGGTCGCCGCGGCCGACTCGAGCGCACGCACCGCGGTCGTCCCGACGGCGACCACCCGACGGGCCGCGGCGCACGCCCCGAGTGTGTCCTCGGGGACCCGGTAGCGCTCGGTGTGGATCGGGTGATCGCGCGGGTCGTCGGTGCTGATCGGCCGGAACGTGTCGAGACCCACGACGAGGTCGACCGGCTCGACGCGCACGTCCCGGTCGCGCAACGCGTCGAGCAGCGTCTGCGTGAGGTGCAGACCTGCGGTCGGCGCGGCCGCCGAGCCCGGCTCGCGTGCGTACACGGTCTGGTACCGCTCGGCCCGGTCGAGCCGCTCGGTGATGTACGGGGGCAGCGGCATCTCGCCGTGCCGCTCGAGCACGTCGTCGGCCGGCCCGATCATCTCGACCTCGAACGTGTCGCCGGCCGCGGTCCGTTCCCCGATCCGGAGCACCGGTGTGCCGTCCGGGGCCGCGAGCTGCTCGCCGGTCCGCAACCGGCGCGCCGGGCGAACGAGCGCCTCCCATCGACGGCGTTCGCCGTCGATCGGTTCGAGCAGCAACGCCTCGGCCGCCCCGCCGGTCGACCTCCGCAGGGCCAGCCGGGCCGGGATGACCTTCGTCTCGTTGACGACGAGGACGTCGCCGGGTCCGAGCAGGTCGGTCAGGTCGTGGACGTGGCGGTGCTCGGGTGCCGCGCTCCCCCGGTCCACGAGCAGCCGCGCCGCGTCGCGCGGTTCGATCGGTGTCTGGGCGATGCGATCGACCGGGAGGTGGTAGTCGAAGTCGGCCGCTCGCACGGCGCGTCAGGCTACGGCGCCGGGACACGTGACGGGCTGTGGAACACTCGTGCCATGAGCGACGAGCGTTCCCTTCCGGTGTCCCGCGACGAGGGGGAGATGGACATGCACCTCTGGGTGCCCGACGCCGGGGCCGGCCCCGGGATCCTCGTGATCCAGGAGATCTTCGGTGTGGGCCCGTACATCCGGGCGGTGGCCGAGCGCCTGGCCGCGGCGGGCTACGTCGTCGGCGCCCCCGACGTGTTCTGGCGCTTCGCCCCGGGATGGGCCGCCGGCCACGACGAGGCGGGCCTCCAGGCGTCGTTCGAGCAGGTCGGCAAGCTCGACCCGCCGCAGGCGATCGCCGATTGCACCGCGGCGCTGGGGAGCCTCGGCGCGCTCGACGAGGTGAGCGGCGCCCCGGGCGTGCTCGGGTTCTGCCTCGGTGGCACGCTCGCCTGGGGGGTCGCCGCCCAGGGCGACCCGTCGGTGTGCGTGAGCTACTACGGCTCCGGGGTCCCCGACATGCTGGGCCTGCTCGACCAGGTGACCTGCCCGACGCTGTTCCACTTCGGCAGCGACGACCCGTACATCCCGAGCGACGGCGTCGAGCGGCTCGCCGCGGCGATCGACGGTCGGCCGGGGTTCACGGTGAACGTCGAGCAGGCCGGCCACGCGTTCGACAACCACGAGAGCGAGATGTTCCACGACGAGGCCGCCGCCCGCGCCGCGTGGTCCAAGACGATGGCGTTCCTCGGCGAACACCTCCCCGCCGGCTAGTCGAACAGGCCGGGGGCCGCCGCGCCCCGGGTCGGGGCGGCGAGGCCGAGGTGGTGGTAGGCCGCCGGCATGGCGACACGGCCGCGCGGGGTGCGGGCGATGAACCCCTGGGTGATGAGGAACGGCTCGTAGACGTCCTCGACGGTCTCGGGCTGCTCGCCGACGCTGATGGCCAGCGTCGAGAGGCCGACCGGACCGCCGCCGAACTGCTCGCACAGCGCCGAGAGCACCGCTCGGTCGACCTTGTCGAGCCCGGAGTCGTCGACACCGAACAGGGCGAGCCCGTCGTGGGCGACCCCGGCGTCGATCGCGCCGTCGGCGCGCACCTCCGCGTAGTCGCGCACCCGGCGCAGCAGCCGGTTGGCGATGCGTGGCGTGCCGCGCGACCGGCGGGCGATCTCCCACGCACCGTCGGTGTCGACGTGCACGTCGAGGATCCCCGCCGCGCGCTCGACGATGGCGCGCAGCTCCTCGTCGTCGTAGTACTCGAGCCGGGCGACGAGCCCGAAGCGGTCACGCAACGGGCCGGTGATCATGCCGGTGCGGGTGGTGGCGCCGACGAGCGTGAACCGGGGCAGCGTCAGCCGGATGCTCGACGCGGCGGGGCCCTTGCCGACGACGATGTCGATCTGGAAATCCTCCATGGCCGGGTACAGGATCTCCTCGACGGCCCGCGACAGCCGGTGGATCTCGTCGATGAAGAGCACGTCGCCGTCCTCGAGCTTGGTCAGGATCGCGGCGAGGTCGCCGGCGCGCTCGAGCGCCGGGCCGGACGTGACGTGGAGATGGACCTCCATCTCGGTGGCGACGATCCCGGCCAGCGTCGTCTTCCCGAGCCCGGGCGGGCCGGCGAACAGCAGGTGGTCGACCGCCTGGCCGCGGCGGCGGGCGGCTTCGAGGACGATCTCCAGGTGCTCCTTCAGCTCCCGCTGGCCGACGAACTCGTCGAGGGCGCGCGGCCGGAGGCCGGCCTCGACCTGCTCCTCGTCGGGCTCGCGCGGGTCGGCGCCGACGGCCGGATCGAGGAACTCCTCACGCACGTCGCACCGCGAGCCGCTCGAGCGCGGTGCGCAGCAGCACCGCGGGGTCGTCGGAGGTCGGTAGGTCGCGCACGACCTCGCGGACCTCCTCGGTGGCGTACCCGAGGCCGGTCAGCGCCTCGCGGACCTCGCCGAGCGCGGATGGCGCACCCGCTCCCCCGCCCTCGGGATCGAGGTCGGGGACCGAGAGCCGGCTCTTCAACTCCACGAGCAGCCGTTCGGCCGTCTTCTTGCCGACCCCGGGCACGAGCGTGAGCGCCCCGACGTCCGCGCCCGCGACCACGTCGACGAGCGCCGCGGGCGGATGGGTGGCCAGGATCGCCAGGGCCAGCGCCGGGCCGACCCCGTGCGTGCCGATCAGCACCCGGAACGTGGCCCGCTCGTCGCGCCCGGCGAACCCGTACAGCGTCTGGGCGTCCTCCCGGATGTGATGGTGGACGTGGAGGAACGCCGGCGATCCGGGTTCGAGCTCGGCCGCGGTGCGTGGCGAGACGGTGACCTCGTAGCCGACGCCGGCGACGTCGATCAGCACCGTGCCGTCGAGCCCCCGCTCGAGCACCTCGCCGCGGAGCGATCCGATCACGAACGGCTCCGGCGGGCGACGGCGGCCGCCACGCCACGTCGCAACGGTGCGCTGGCGAGATGACACAGCGCCAGGGCGGCGGCGTCGGCGGCGTCGGCGGGCCGGGGTGGAGCGGCCAACCCGAGCCGGCTCTGCACCATGCGCTGGACCTGCTGCTTGCCGGCACCACCCCAACCCGCGACGGCGTCCTTGACCTGGTTGGGGGTGTACTGCGCCACCTCGCAACCGGCCGTGGCCGCCTCGGCCAGGGCGAGACCGCTGGCCTGGCCGACGCTCATCGCCGTGCGCACGTTGACCTGGAAGAACACCTGCTCGACCGCGACGGCGTCGGGGGTGAACTCGACGAGCAGCGCGACGAGGTCGGCGCGCAGGGCGGCCAGGCGGGTCGGCAACTCGTCGTCGGGCGAGGTCCGGATGACGCCGAGCGCCACGGCCGTGGGGGCACCGGGGCCGTGCGCGTCGACGACGGCGTACCCGCACCGGGTGAGACCCGGGTCGATGCCGAGCACGCGTCGGGGAGCGGAGGGACCACCATGTGCAGACCCGTGTACAGACCCGTGTACAGACCCGTGCGCAGACGTCGACCTCACGAACACCGGTTCGAAGTCTACTCGATCGGTGTCCGCCGGGCGCGGACCGTTCGACCCGGCTCGTCAGTCCAGCCGGGCGAGGGCGTCGAGCAGTTCCTCGACCGGACGGTACGTCAGCCCGGCCATCGCCCGGTGGGCGTAGCGGATCACACCGTCGGCGTCGATGATGAACACGCTCCGGCGCGGGAACCCGACCGGGCCGAGCGTGCCGTAGGCGGCGGCGACCGTCTTGTCGGTGTCGGCCAGGAGGGGGAAGTCGAACCCGTGCTCGCCGGCGAAGCGCTCGTGGCTGTCGACGTCCTGCGGGGAGATCCCCACGACCCGGGCATCGAGCGCGGCGAACCGATCGAGGCCGTCGTTGTAGCTGTTGAGCTGCTTGGTGCACACCGGTGTGTCGTCACCCGGGTAGAACACCAGGACGATCGGCCGGCCGAGGAAGTCGTCGAGGGAGTACGTGCGGTCACCGGTGCCCGGCAGCGTGAACTCGGGGGCGCGGTCGCCGACCCCGACGCTCATCCGGCCGCCGCCTCCATCACGTCGTCGGCGATGTCGAAGTTGGAGAACACGTCCTGAACGTCGTCGTTGTCCTCGATCGCCTCCATGATGCGGAGCACCTTCTTGGCGTCCTCGACGCTCTCGACCGGGACGAGGTTGTCCGACACCATCGGCGAGTCGGCCGACACGACGTCGAACCCGGCGGCGACGAGCGCGTCGCGCACCTCGAACACCGCCGAGGGTTCGCAGGTCACGCGCCAGGTGCCGCCGTCGTCGGCGACGTCGTCGGCGCCGGCGTCGAGGGCGGCCATCAGCACGTCGTCCTCGTCGGCGGCGCCGCCCACGAGGACGATGCCCCGCCGCGAGAACTGCCAGCTCACGGCGCCCGGCTCGGCCATCGAACCGCCGAGCTTGGAGAACACGTTGCGGATCTCGGCCCCGGTCCGGTTCCGGTTGTCGGTGAGCACGTCGATCAGCAGCGCGACACCGCCGGGTGCGTAGCCCTCGTACATGATCGACTCGTACTGGCCGCCCTCGCTCTCACCGGTGCCGCGCTTGATGGCGCGGTCGATCGCGTCGTTGGTCATCTGGGCGGCCTTGCCCTTCTGCACCATCGTGCGCAACGTGGCGTTCGAGTCGGGGTCGCCCCCGCCGTCTCGTGCGGCGACCTCGATCTGACGGGCGATCTTCGCGAACAGCTTGCCGCGCGCCTTGTCGGCGGCGCCCTTCTTGTGCTTGATGGTTGCCCATTTGGAATGGCCGGACATCTACGGGGCCTCCCCGTGAACGTGGACGTGGACGTGGTCGATGAAGCGTGCGTGCACCCGTGGATCGGGTGTCAGCTCCGGGTGGAAGGATGCCACGGTCACCCGCCCCTGACGAACCAGCACGGGCACGCCGTCGTGCTCGGCGAGCACCTCGACCGCGGGCCCACACCGCTCGACCTTCGGCGCCCGGATGAAGACGCCGTGGAACGGCGGACCACCGGGGTCGCCGGTGAGCTCCAGATCGCACTCGAAGCTGTCGAGCTGACGACCGTAGCCGTTGCGGCGCACGGTGATGTCGACCGCGCCGAGGCAGCGCTGGTCGGGTCGTCCGTCGAGTACCTCGGCGGCGAGCAGGATCATCCCGGCGCAGGTCCCGAGGACCGGCAGACCGCCGTCGATCCGCGCCGCGATCGGGTCGAACAGTCCGCTCGAGACGAGCAGCTTCGACATGGTCGTGCTCTCGCCGCCGGGCATGACGAGTGCGTCCACGTCGGCCAGGTCGCCCGGACGTCGGACCTGGCGGGACTCGACCCCGATCTCGGCAAGTCGCGCCTGGTGGGCGGCGAACGCGCCCTGGAGCGCCAGGACGCCCGCGATCACGTGTCGGTCACCAGCCGCGATCCGCGTAACGCTCGGCCACCTGATCCATTCCGATACCGGTCATGGGTGTGCCCAGGCCCCGGCTGACCTTGGCGAGCATCTCCGGGTCGCGGAAATGGGTGGTCGCTTCGACGATGGCCCGGGCACGTGGCGCCGGGTCGTCGCTCTTGAAGATCCCCGAACCGACGAACACGGCCTCGGCACCGAGCTGCATGGCCAGTGCCGCGTCCGCGGGCGTGGCGATCCCGCCGGCGCAGAACAGCGGCACGGGCAACGAACCCGTGCGGGCGACCTCCTGCACGAGCGGGAGCGGCGCCTGCAGCTGCTTGGCCCAGTCGAACTGCTCGGCCGGGTCGGCCTGGGTCAGCCTGCGGATGTCGCCGAGGATCGAACGGAGGTGGCGCACCGCCTCGACGATGTTGCCCGTGCCGGCCTCGCCCTTCGACCGGATCAGGGCAGCGCCTTCGGCGATCCGCCGGAGCGCCTCACCGAGGTTCGTCGCGCCGCAGACGAAGGGCACGCCGAACGCGAACTTGTCGATGTGATGGGTCTCGTCGGCAGGCGTGAGGACCTCGGACTCGTCGACGAAGTCGACGCCGAGCGCTTGGAGGACCTGCGCCTCGACGAAGTGCCCGATGCGTGCCTTGGCCATCACCGGGATCGACACGGCGGCGATGATCCCGTCGATCATCTCGGGGTCGCTCATGCGGGCGACACCACCGTCGCGCCGGATGTCGGCCGGCACGCGCTCGAGCGCCATCACCGCCGTCGCTCCGGCCTGCTCGGCGATCCTGGCCTGCTCCGGGGTGACGACGTCCATGATGACGCCGCCCTTGAGCATCTCGGCGAGGCCGCGCTTGACCGGGAAGGTACCGGTCGCGTGTTCGGGCGTGACGGGCTCGGTCATGGCGTCGATCCTATCGACGCTCCCTCACTCCCAGGTGACGAAGTTCTCGGCGTCGCGCGCCAGCTCGACCCAGGTGCGACCGGGCACGAGGCCGAGCAGATCGACGCCGAGATCGAGGGTGGCGAAGGGGTCGACGCCTGCCTCGCCGTTCTCGTCGCCGTCCGCGTCGCCGTTCTCGTCGCCGTTCTCGTCGCGGTTCTCGTCGCCGTTCTCGTCGGCCGCGTCATCCGCGTCATCGTCGTCGGGGAGATCCACGACGAGGGTGAACGGGTCGAGGATCGAGGGGCGCATCCAGTAGCCGGAGCGAGCGACGCCCCGGGTGAACACGACCACCGGGCCGACCCCGGTCACCTGGGCCTCGGGGCTGCGGCGGTCGGCCTGACTCGGTTGATACTGCACGGCCATCACCACGAGGTTGTCGGTACTGACCTGCCCGGTGAGCTCCGTCTGGTGCGCCGACCCGCGCTGGCTGCGCAGGTACTGCCCGGTCTCCTCGTCGTAGTCCCACCGGATGTTGAGGCCGTCCATCGTCAGCGTGACCGTGGTCGCCTCGTCGCCCTCGGGCTCCTCGTCCACCGGGAGGTACGGGAACTGTTGCGGCGGCAGGCGGTACTCCTCGGGCGTGCTCAGCCAGAGCGCCTCGGTGCTGGAGTACAGGTTGTGCGGAGCGCCACCGCGGCCGGATCGGCGGTAGTACCCGGGTGAGAAGCCCGCGTCGAGGTCGATCATCGACGATTGCCGGATGGTCGCACGGACGCCGGCGTTGCCACCGCTCCAGGCGAACAGGGGCTGGTCGAGGCTCGACAGGATGCCGACGTCCTGGCTCCGGCCGGACCGCACCGGACCGACCGGGTCGCTGTCCTGGGTGTGGAAGACGACGGCGAAGCGGGTGCCGAACTCGACGATCTCCTCGAACACGATGTCGGCCTCGTTGAGTCCGGCCTGCGGGTGGGCGCGCGGGTGGTTGTCGAGCTTGACGGCGAGCGCGGGCCGGTCGGGGATCTCCGCGGCGTCCTCGATCGGCTCGCCCGTGAGCGGCATCCGGAGGACGACTTCGGGCTCGGGGATCGTGGTGGTCGTCGTGGTGGTCGTGGTCGTGGTGGTCGTGGTGGTGGTCGTCGTCGCCGCGGCCGTCGTCGTCGGCGGGCTGGTCGGGGCCGCGTCGTCGTCGTTGCCCGAACAGGCGGCGGCGACCAGCGCGAGCGTGAGGACGATCGCCGTGCGAGTGGTGTGCTTCACAGTTCCCTCAGAAGTGCGATGCGCTCATCGAGCGGTGGATGGGAGGAGTGCGCCCGGTCGCTGCCGGCCGGTGCGAAGCACAAGTGTGCCGGAACCGGGACCCGCGCGTGCGTCATGGTCGGCCTCGCCGCAGCGACCTTCTCCAGGGCGCCGATCAGTCCCGGCGGATACCGGGTCAGCTGGCACGCTTCGAGGTCGGCACGGGTGATGCGGTCGGGGGCGAGCAAGCGGTCGACGACGGGTCCCGACAGCGGCCCGAGGCCGGCTGCGAGGGTGGCCGGGGCGATCTCGTCGTTGCGGATCCGCACGAGGAGGTGCGCCACCACCCCCTCCAGCTCGATGCGCTCGAGCGACCCCAGCAGGGCCGAGGTGAACACGAGGGCTGCGTCGCGAGGTGTGCGCCCCAGCACGGCGACGTCGTGGTACGGGTCGTCGACGACGTGCAGGGCGGGCGTCGGGACGCCGCTGGTGAGGCTGAGCCCCTCGACGAGGTTCTGCAGACGGGGTTCCTCGCCGGCCGCGAGCGGGCGCGCGTCGAGTCGTCGGAGCACTCGGTCGGTCGAGGTGCGCTCGAGCCAGACCGCGGCGGCGGCACCGCCGGCGAGGCCGACCAGGGCCCCGACGACGGGCGCCCCGACGACCAGGCCGATCAGCGCCCCGATCGACGCGCCCACCAGCGCGATGACGACCAACACGCTGCGCGCGCGACGGGAGTTCACCCGTGTCTCGTCGGGCATGAGAGGCGATTCAGAACTCGACCGTGGGCACCGTGCGGGCACCCTCTTCGGCTTCGAAGTACTCCCGGCGGTCGAAGTTCAGCATCTTGGCGATGATCACCGTCGGGAAGACCTGGAGCCGGTTGTTGTACGACAGCACGCTGTCGTTGTAGAACTGCCGGGCGTAGGCGACCCGACCCTCGGTGGCCGTCAGCTCCTCCTGCAGCGCGAGGAAGTTCTGGTTGGCCTTGAGGTCGGGGTACGCCTCGCCGAGGGCGAACAGCTGACGCAGCGCCCCGGTCAGCATGTTGTCGGCCTCGGCCTGGGCGGCGGGTGTGTCGGGCGCCTGGATCGCCGCGTTGCGGGCCTGGATCACGGCCTCGAGCGTCTGACGCTCGTGGGAGGCGTAGCCCTTGACGGTCTCGACCAGGTTGGGGATGAGGTCGAGACGACGCTTCAGCTGGACGTCGATCTGCGACCACGAGTTCTCGATCTGGTTCCGGCTCCGGACGAGGCCGTTGTACACGAGGATCACGTACAGCACGAGCAGCGCCACCAGCACCAGGACGATGATGAGTGGGATCATGCCGGTCACTCTAGGACCTCGCGAGGAGTCGCTCGTAGATCTCCAGGTAGCGCTCCACGAGTGCCGACATCGCCAGCTGGTCGGCCCGCCGGAGACCGCTGTGCACCAGGCGTTCCCGACGGGCGGGATCGGCGAGCAGCGATCCGAGCGCGGTGGCGAGTACATCGGGGTCGCCGGGTGGGACGAGGACGGCGTCGACGTCGTCGGTCGCGACGTTGCGATACCCGTCGAGTGAACTGGCGAGGACGGCGGTGCCGGCCGCCATCGCCTCGGCGAGCACGATCCCGAAGGACTCGCCGTGGAGCGAGGGTGCACAGAACACGGTCGCGCCCCGCAGTCGGGCCAGCTTGTCGTGCTCGGAGACCCGACCGAGCCAGACGATGCGCTCGTCGTCGGCGTACCGGCGACGCAACTCGGCGGTGTCCGGTCCGTCCCCGGCCACCCAGCACTCGACGTCCGCGAGGTCGGGCGGCAGACGCTGGAGCGCGGCGAGGAGGATGCCGAGTCCCTTGCGCTCCTCGTGTCGTCCGAGGAAGAAGATCGCCGGTCGTTCGGTCGGATGGGGTTCGACCGAACCGACGTTGCCCGTCTCGACCCCGTTGAACAGCACCTCGTAGTCACCACCGAGGTGGTCACGGACGAGCGCGAGCGCGTCGGGTGACACCGCCACGCGGTGATCGAGCCGGGTGGCGAGCCAGGTGAGCACGGGCCCGAAGAACCGGTAGCTCGCCGAGACCCCTGCGGCGTGGAACGTGCCCACGAGCGGGGCGGGCTTGACGACGAGGGCCGTGAGGGTGGGGCCGGGTGCGAGCGGCTCGTGGAGGTGCAGCACGTCGAACGACTCGTCACGCAGCGCACGGATGGTGCGCAACGCGGCCGCCGGATCCGGAGCGAGGGGCGCGATCGATCCGTTGGCGGCGGTCGGCAGGCTGTCGCCGAGCGGCGTCACGCAGCCGTCGGGCGGCGGGCCGTCGCACGGTCCGAGCAGCCGGACCTCCACGCCCCGCCGTCGCAGCTCCCGGGCCATCCCCAGCGCTTGCGCCTGGACGCCGCCCGGGATCGACAGACTGTAGGGGCAGATCAGCCCGACGCGGAGGGTCACGGCCTGCACCG
>SKSP01000117.1 GCA_007122945.1 Ilumatobacteraceae bacterium
GCGAGGTCGAGTCGGGCGCCTACCCCGGTCCCGAGCACGAGTACGAGTAGCCCGGCGGCTCGACCCGTCAGCCACCCCCGCCCCGCCCCCCGGCTCTGTGTGAGCACACAGAGCTGACGCTCGTTCCGTGCGCTGACACAGACGGTCAGCGGATCATCCGGTGCCCCGGGCCGGCGGTCAGGCGGTGGGCACGGCGTGCTCGACGCGTCCGTCGGCGTGGCGGGCGAAGCGGGTGCCGTCGGCGCCGTGCACCGGGTCGTCCACCGGCCACGGCCATCCGCCGAACTGGGTCCGCTGGTAGTCCTCGAACGCCTGCTGGATCTCGGCGCGCGTGTTCATCACGAACGGTCCGTGCTGGGCGACCGGTTCGCCGATGGGGCGACCCTGCAGCACGAGCGCCTCGACGGTGTCGTCGGCGGTGAGCTCCACGTCGACATCGGTCGAGAGCACGGCACCGGCCGAGGCGCCGATCGACTCCCCGGCGACCTTCAACGTGGAGCCCTCGAACACGTACAGCACACGGACCGTGTCGGGCGACGCCGCGGCGGGCATCGTCCAGCGCGCACCGGCGTCGAGCCGGACGTGCCAGATGGCGACGTCGCTGTCGGCCCGGGCCGCCCACGAGTGCGGCGGCGGGGGCGGCGGGACGGTGTCGTCGGACAGCGCGCCGGCGATCACGGTGATCTCGGCGGTCGGGACGTCGGGACCGCCTCCCGCTGCCGCGGGCACCACGAGGCGGGGGATGTCACGGTCCCACGACATCGAGAAGTGGGCGTCGACCATCTTGTCGCCGGCCGGCAGGTTGACCCAGATCTGGAACAGCTCGACCGTGTTCGGCTCGTCGCGGTCGAGCAGCGGGAACATCTCGGCGTGGACGATGCCGCTGCCGGCGGTCATCCACTGGACGTCGCCGCGGCCGTAGCGGGCGGCGGCGCCGAGCGAGTCGGCGTGGTCGACGAGGCCCTGACGCACGAACGTGACGGTCTCGAAGCCGCGGTGCGGGTGGGCGGGGAAGCCGGGCACGACCTGGCCGTGGTACATCCGCCACCCGTCGATGCCCTCGAAGTCCTGCCCGAGCGGCCGGCCGGCGAGCGACGCGGCCGGGCCGAAGCGGTCGTTGGCGGCCGGGTAGCGGTCGAGGTGGTGGACGCAGAACAGGAACGGGTCGACCGTCGGCCACTGGAACCCCAGCGGCACCGTCTGGATCACCGGCGACGTGCTCATGCCGTGAGGCTACGCCGTTCTCCCCCTTTTTCCTTGCGCGCGCACGTTTTGGGTGCGGCGGATAACGTCCTCCCACACATCAGTACTCGATTCTCAGATGTTGAGACATGTGGATCCCCGTCACGCTCGCCGCCGCCACATTCCAGATCCTGCGGACCTCACGCCAGCACCAGCTTCGCCCCACGCTGTCGACGAACGCGGCCGGCCTGGTCCGCTACCTGTACGCGGCACCCTTGGCGGTGCTCGCCTCGGTCGTGAGCTTCGTCGTCGTCGGGCGCGACGTGCCCTCGGCACCCGGGCGCTTCTGGCTGATCATCGCGGCCGGCGGGCTCGCCCAGATCCTCGCGACGGTGGCGCTGCTCCGCTCGTTCCAGCTCCGCGACTTCGCGATCGGCACCGTCTACTCGAAGACTGAGGTCATCCAGGTCGCGATCATCGCCACGATCCTGCTCGGCGAGCCGCTGCGACCCCTCGGTTGGGTCGGCGCGGTCGTGTGCATGACCGGCGTCGCGCTGTTGGCCGGTGGCGGAACGCTCACTCCGCTCCTGCGGCGCGCAGCCGATCCGGCGGCGCTCATGGGCGTCGCTGCCGGTGGCCTGTTCGGTGCTGCGGCCGTGGCGATCCGGGCCGCCTCGAACTCGCTCACCGACGCGCCGGCGTTCGAGCGCTCCCTGTTCACGCTCACGGTGATGCTCACGATCCAGGCCGTCGCCAACGGGCTGCAGCTGGGCGTGAGCGATCGTCGCGAGTTCGTCACGACGCTGCGGGAATGGCGACGGTGCCTGCCGGTCGGAATGCTCAGCCTGCTCGGCTCGACGGCGTGGGCACTCGCCCTCACCCTCGAGAACGCGGCGAAGGTCCGCACACTCGGCCAGGTCGAGCTGCTGATCGCGTTCGCGATCTCCCACCGTCGCCTGGGCGAGCACCACACCGCTCGCGACCTTGCCGCCAGCGCGCTGGTCGGCACCGGCGTCGCCCTCGTCGCCCTCGTCGGCTGACACCGCTCCAACCGTCTGGAGCAACCGACCAGAACCCGCCGATCCGCACAGACGGTTCACAGCAGCACCCCCGTTCCGTCTGGAGCAACCGGCCGGAAGCGGCCGATCGGCGCGGACGGTTCGGTCAGCGAGCGGGCGTGTAGGAGGCCCAGACGGTGCCCGACACGCCGCCGAAGCCGCCCTCGAACGTGCACGTGTCGGTGCGGCCGTTGCGGGGAGGGTTCTTGGCGACCTGGATCGGGAACTCGAACTCGTCGACGACCACGTCGAAGGCGTACGGCACGAGGCGCTGTTCGGAGCCGACCACGAATGCCGGCGTCCAGATGCCCTGGCCGGGGTTGATGACGGCGGTCAGCACGCCGAGCTCGTCGCACTCGAGTTCGAACTCCTCGCCGCTCGGGGCGGCGGTGGCCACCGGCGCGGCGACGGCGAACGTGGCGGCGACGGCGA
>SKSP01000316.1 GCA_007122945.1 Ilumatobacteraceae bacterium
CTCGTGCACGTTCCCGGCGAGGGAGGCGTCACCGGACACCTCGACGGTGTGGTCACCCTCGACCTGACCGAGACCGACGAGGTGCACCGCGACGAGCTGCGCCGGCGGCTCGACGAGCCGTTCCGGACCGTGATCGGCCACCTGCGCCACGAGATCGCCCACCACTACTGGCCGCGCCTGGTCGGCGGGACCGACGCGCTCGACGGGTTCCGCGAGCTGTTCGGCGACGAGCGGGCGCCGTACGCCGAGGCGATGGAGGCGTACTACACGACCGACACCACCGACTGGGACCGGACCCGGTACGTGTCGGGGTACGCCTCCTCGCACCCGATGGAGGACTGGGCCGAGAGCTTCGCCCACTACCTCCACGTCGTCGACGCCGCCGACACCGCCGCGGCGCACGGGCTCGCGAGCGCGGCGGACGACCCCGACGCACCCGAGCCGATGCAACTCGACGTCGTCGATCTGCTCGCGGTGTGGGCGCCGGTGTGCACGGCGCTGAACGCCGTCGCCGAGTCGCTCGGTCGTCCCGACGTCTACCCGTTCGAGTTCACCGGGATCGTCGTCGACAAGCTCGACTTCGTCCGACGACGCATCGTCGCCCGGACGGGCCGCTGACGATCGTCTTTGATCCACCACCCCGTTCGCGGGAGAGAGAGAGTGCACCATGGCCAAGGCCAAAGCGAAGAAGAAGGTGACCCGCTGGTCGGACGGCTCGGTTCCCGACGAGGAGCTGGCGCCGAACGAGCGGATCGCCCACGAGATCGTGAGCGACAAGGGCGACCTCGCCCCGTCGGTGCAGAAGATCATGGACGCCGATCTCGACGACGAGGGTCGTCGGGTGGCGCTCGAGTCGTTCCGCGACTCGCTCGGCGAGGTCGGCGACCCGAACCGCGACCCCCAGGTCGCCATCGAGAACGCGGCCAAGCGCGGCTGACCGGGTCAGGACCCCGGCTCGACCTCGCCGGTCTCGGGGTTCCACGTGCCGAACTCGGCGTCGACGGTGACGTCGGCAGCGGCGAACTTGGCCACGCCCCACTCCTGCAGCGCGATCTGACCGTCGGACATCTCGTCCGGGGAGGCCGCCGGGCTGTCGCCGAGGTCGCCGAACTCGGCCTCGAGCTCCTGCAAGAGGGTGCTGAGCGGTAGTTCCATCCGGACGAAGACATCGCGGGTGAGCCCGATCTGTTCGAGCTGATCGTCGAACTCGGTCGGGCCGCCGGCGTCGTCCTCGAGCCCCGCCAGGGTCGCGTCGAGATCCGCCTGGGTGATCTCGATCCCGAAGTCGTCGGCGGCGCCGCGGACCACGATCTCGGTGATCAGGAACTGGGACAGGATCTGCGCCCGGAGCAGCGCCCCGACGCGCTCGGCGTCGTCGGCCACCTGCTCGGAGAACACCGGCGTGGCGACCACTTGGTCGAACACCTCGATCACGTCGGCGCGCGGGATCTCCGTGCCGTCGACCGTCGCCGCGACGCCGTCCGGGAGCGCACCGGTGTCGTCGGTCCCGGTGGCGTCGGCCCCGGTGTCGTCGGTCCCGGTGTCGTCGGTCCCGGTGTCGTCGGTCCCGGTGCACGCGGTGAGTGCCAGGGCTCCGGCGGCGACGAGCGCGGCGATCGAGCGGAGCGCGCGGGGCACGTCGTCGACCCTAGCGACGATGCCGGGTCACAGGTCGCGGGGCGGGGAGCAGGCGGGCATCTCGTTGTCGACGGCGAACCGGGCGATGCGTTCGCTGATCGGGATCGTGCCGGCCGCCTCCTCGCGGAACGGCTCGTTGCGGCCGGCGCGGGTGATGTCGGCGTATCGGCGACGGTTCTCGATGAGGATCCGGTAGTCGGCCTCCCACCGTGGGACGAGCTCTTGACCCTTGGGATCCGACGGGACCGCAGCCGTGACGTCGTCGATCATCCGCTCGACGATGTCGGTCGAACGATCGATCAGGTCGCCGCGCTCTCGCAGGAGCTCGGCATCGTCGGGGTCGATGCGCCGGTAGTCCGCGAGCTCGTCCCGCTGGGCGTTGGCATCGACGCAGATCGCCTCGGCGCGTGCGGCCCACCCGCGATCGTCGATCTTGTTGATCGACTCCTTCGAGGCGAAGAACAGCGCCCACGTCCAGAACCCGACGAACGCGACGATCGCGACCGCGACGGCGGCGGTCCCGACGACGGAGCGCCGATGTCGTCGATCGACGGCGGGATCGACGGGGGGGTCGACGGGGGGGTCGTCGAGGGTCCCGGTCACGGGTCCAGTATGCCGCTGACAGCGCGAACTCGGCGCCGCGCGGCGACGGTCCGCTGGTAGACACTCGGCGATGTCCGACCCGTCGCCCGACGCAGAGACCGGCGCGCACCGGCTCGGGCGCGTCCGTCGGGCGATCGACCTCGTCGGGTCGATGGTCCGCCTGCACCCGCGCCTGTTCGCCGTCGCGGTTCTCGGCGCGTTCGTCTTCGCCGTGTGCACCGTCGCCGCGAGCTTCGCGGTCCGATGGGTGATCGACCACGTGATCCTGCCGCGATTCGAGGACGGCGCGGTGGCGACAGCGGCCGTCGTCGGTGGCGCCCTGCTGGTGATCGGCATCGGTGTCGTGCGTGCGGCCGGCGTCGTGATCCGCCGCTCGTTCGCGGGGATGACCCAGTGGCGCGTGGCCGAGACGGTCACGCGCGACGTGGTGGACCGGCTCGTGCGGCAGCCCGCGTCGTGGCACCAGCGCCGGGCCGACGGCGACCTCGTCGCCCGCGCCGGCGTCGACGTCGACGCCGCGATCAGCGTGCTCGCCCCGATCCCGTTCACCACCGGCACGATCCTGCTGCTGTTCATCTCGAGCGGGTGGATGCTCTACATCGATCTCGTGCTCGGCGGCGTCGCCGTGGTCGTGTTCCCGCTCCTCATCGTGCTCAACGTCGTCTACCAGCGTCGCGTCGACCGGCACTTCGACGCCGCCCAGGACCATCTCGGTTCGTTCAGTGCCGGCGTCCACGAGAGCTTCGAGGGTGTCCAACTGGTCAAGGCGTACGGCGCCGAGCAGCGTGAGACCGACCGGCTGGCGGCGATCGCCGGCGAGGTGCGCGACGCGCGGGTGCGCGCCGTGCGGCTGCGGGCGACGTTCGAGACGCTCCTCGAGGTCGTCCCGTCGCTGACGAACGTCGGCATCGTCGTCCTCGGGGCGTACCGGGTCCGTTCCGGCGACGTGACGGTCGGCGAGCTGTCGAGCGTCGTCTTCATGTTCACGCTGCTCGTGTTCCCGCTGCGGCTGATCGGTTACACGCTGTCGGAGCTGCCCCGGTCGGTGGCCGGCTGGAACCGGATCCGCAGCGTGCTCGACGATCCGCTCGAGCCCGACCCGGTCGCCTCGATCGGTCCGGCGAGCGAGCGCTACGGCATCGAGGTCGACGGCGTCTCGTTCCGACACGCCGGCGAGGCGGCGGACGCGCTCCACGACGTCCGGCTGGCGGTCGACCGCGGCGAGGTGCTCGCCGTGGTCGGGCCGACGGGGGCCGGCAAGACCACCCTGATCGAGGTGGTCGGTGGTCTCCTGCCGCCGCGTGCCGGCGCGGTCCGGCTGGCGCCCGGCTCCCGCTCGATCGTGTTCCAGGAGGCGTTCCTCTTCGCCGGCACGGTGGGCGACAACCTCTCGGTCGGTCGGGCCCACGACGAGAGCGTGCTCTGGGAGGCCCTGCGGATGGCGGCCGGGGACGACTTCGTCGCCGCGCTGCCGCACGGGCTCGACACGATGGTCGGCGAGCGCGGCGTCAGCCTGAGCGGCGGGCAGCGCCAGCGCCTCGCGCTCGCCCGCGCCCTGGTCCGCCGGCCGACGGTGCTGTTGCTCGACGACACCACCTCGGCGCTCGACCCGACCACCGAGGCGATCGTGCTCGGCAACCTGCGCACCGTGGCGTCGGCCACGACGGTGCTGATGGTGGCCTCGCGCCCGTCGACCATCGCGCTCGCCGACCGGGTGGCGTTCCTGGTGGGTGGGCGGCTCGTCGCCGTCGGTGCGCATCGCGACCTGCTCGGCGCCGAGCCGGCGTACCGGTCGCTCGTCGAGGCGTTCGAGGACGACCGTGCCGGTGATCGATCCGGGGTGTCCGGGGTGTCCGGGGTGTCCGGGGTGTTGGGGGCGGCGACCATCGGGAGTGACGGGTCGTGACGGAGCCGATGGGTCGCTTCACCGCGGTCGACGCCATCGGGCGCGGCCTGCAGGAGGCGCCGGTGCTGCGCCAGGGCATCGGCGTCACGTGGTTGCTCGCCGGGGTCGGTGCCGGCGGGCGGGTCGTGGTCCCCGTGATGATCCAGCAGGCGATCGACCGTGGCATCGTCGGCCAGGACGAGGTGCGGGTCGACCTGGTCGGCTGGTTCGGCCTGATCGCGGTCGCCGCGCTGGTCGTCGCGGGCATCGCCCAGCGGACGGCGATCGTGCGGCTGGGGGCGCGCAGCGAGCGGGCGCTGTACGACCTGCGCAGTCGGTTGATCGGCCACATCCACCGCCTCAGCCTGGCGGACCACAACGACGAGCGTCGCGGCGCGCTCGTCGCGCGTGTCACGAGCGACATCGAGACGCTCACCCAGTTCTTCCAGTGGGGCGGCCTCGCGTGGCTGCTCAACGGCACCTTGATGTTGATCATCGCCGCGGTGATGTTGGCCTACAACTGGGCCCTCGCGCTGACGGTGTTCGTCGTTGCGCTTCCGCTCGCGTTCGTGCTCCACGCGGTCCAACGGCACCTGTCGCGAGCGTACGACCGGGCGCGCGCCCGCAACAGCGAGATGCTGTCGGCCGTGTCCGAGATCGTCACGGGTGCCGAGACGATCCGGGCGTACGACGCCGGTGAGTACGTGCGGGGCGAGACGAACACGACCGTCAAGCGGCGTGCCGACGCCCAGATCCGGGCGAACATCATCGGCGCCTTCCTGTTCCCCTCCGGCGAGGTGTTCTCGGTGCTGACCGTGTCCGCCGTCGTCGTGATGGGTGTGTGGCTCGGCCCGGCGAGCGGGCTCACGGCGGGAGCCATGGTCGGGTTCGTGTTCCTCACGTACCGGTTCCTCGAACCCGTCGCCGAGTTCACCGAGGTGCTCGACCAGACGCAGACGGCGGTGGCCGGTCTGCGGCGGGTGCTCGCCGTGCTCGACATGCCGACGGGCCCGCCCCAGCCGGCCGAGACGCAGTCGCTCCCGTCCGGTCCGCTCGACATCGAGGTCCGCCGGGTCACGTTCTCGTACCGCAGTCGGGCCGACCGGGCGCTGACCGACACCCCCGTGCTGCGCGACGTGTCGTTCCGGATCCCCGCCGGGCAACAGGTCGCCCTCGTCGGCGCGACCGGTTCGGGCAAGACCACCCTCGGACGACTGATCGCCCGCTTCGCCGACCCGACCGACGGTGAGATCCACCTGGGTGGTGTGCCGCTGCGATCCGTCTCCAACGCCGAGTTGCGCGGTCGACTCGTCGTGGTCGCCCAGGAGCCGTTCCTGTTCGACGACACGATCGCCGCCAACGTGGTGTTCTCCCGGCCCGGTGCGCGTGCCGCGGACGTCGCACGAGTGGTCGACGACCTCGACGTGCGCGACTGGCTCGACGCGCTCCCCGACGGCCTCGCGACCCGCGTCGGCGAGCGTGGCGACCAGCTCTCGGCGGGGGAGCGGCAGCTCGTCGCCCTGCTCCGCGCCGGCCTCGCCGACCCGGACGTGCTCGTGCTCGACGAGGCGACGTCGTCCGTCGACGCGCTCACCGAGGTGCGGATCTCGCGGGCGCTCACCCGGCTCGCCGAGGGGCGCACGTCGATCGCCATCGCCCACCGACTGTCGACGGCCGCCCGCGCCGATCGCGTGCTCGTGCTCGAGGACGGTCGACTCGTGGAGGACGGTCCGCATGCCGATCTGCTGATGGCCGGCGGGACCTACAGCCGGTTGTACGCCGCCTGGATGGCCGCCACGTCCGCGTCGGGTGTCTCCGTGTCGGGCGCCTGAGTCAGCCGGGTGGCACGACGCCGAACGGGAGCGGGCCGGTGACCTCGGGGTCGGCGCAGGTCACGCGGTCGAGGGAGCCACCGTCGTCGCCCGGCAGTGGCCGCCGGAACGACCACTCGGCGGTCGCCCCGGCGGCGACCCGCTCGACGGGGCGCCGGACGGTCGCCACCGTCAGACCGGATCCCGGTCGCTCGACCGTCACCACGACGGTGAACCCGGCACGGACGTCGCCCTCGTTGCGGAGCGTCCCTTCCACGAGGACCTGGCCGTCCTCCACGGCGCACGTGGTGACCGCGACGACGTGCGGCTCGGGGTTCTCGTAGCGGTCCAGGGCGCGGAACAACGCGATCGTGAACACCAGCCCGGCGACCGCCATCGCGACGCCCGCGATGCCGGTGATCAGGCCGGCGAGGGCGAACCCGCGGCGGCCGACACGACGTGACCGCCGGAGCCCGACGATCCCGAACACCACGGCGAGCACGGCCAGCAGGGCGCCGACGACGAACAGCACCGGCATCCAGCCGAACGCGAGCGACAGGATCCCGCAGGTGAGCGCGGCGACCGCGATCCCGTTGCCGGCGGGGGAGCCACCGCCCGGACCGGGTCGACCCCCGTGCGTGCGGTCGGGAATCGGATCGACGTAGCGCTCGCCGTCGGTCGCGACGTCGGCGGTCCAGACGACGCCGTTGTGGTAGCGGTACTCGTGGCGGCCGGTCGGGTCGGGGTACCAGTCCGGCCGTACCGCGGGCGACGGTGGCGGGCCGGGGACGGTCACGGCCGGGAATGTACCGGTGCGCGAGCGCCGACCGGTCCCTACGCTCGACGGACATGGAGATCGTCTTCGTCCGCCACGCCCAGCCCGAGTGGGTCCGCGAGGGGCTGAACGTCGTCAACCCGCCGCTCACCGATCTCGGGCACCGGCAGGCCACGCAGCTCGCGGATGCGCTCGCCGGCGAGGACTTCGACGAGGTGCTCGTCTCGCCGCTCACCCGGGCCCGCCAGACCGCCGCGCCGCTGCTCGAGCGGCTCGGGCGCGACGAGGCGATCGACGACTGGCTCGAGGAGATCCGCGACCCGGGCTGGCACGGCACGCCCGCGGAGAAGGCCGAGCAGGCCTACCGCGAGATGCGCGAGCGCCCGGTCGACCACCGGTGGGCCGGACTGGAGGACGGCGAGCCAGTGCGCGACTTCGTCGATCGCATCCGGCTCGGAGCGAGTCTGTTCCTCGCCGAGCGCGGCGTCGGGCGGGCCGAGCACGATCTGCCCGTCTGGAAGGTCGCCGAGCCGGGAGCGCGGATCCTGTTGATCGCCCACGCCGGCACGAACTCGGTGACGATGTCCCACCTGCTCGGCCTGGAGCCGACGCCGTGGGAGTGGGACCGTTTCGTGCTCGGTCACGCCTCGATCAGTCGGCTCGAGGCGATCCCCGTGCACGAGTTCCACACGTTCAGCCTGACCAAGCTGTCCGACACCGAACACCTCGCCGCGGCGGACCGGACCCGCTGACCGGAACCGGCCGGCGGTGTACCGTGCGGGGCCGATGGGGCCGACCGAGATGTACATCGACGGAGCACGGGTCGGGGCCGCCGACGGGCGGACGTTCGACACGCTCGACCCGGCGACGGGCAGCGTGCTGGCGAGCGTGCCGCGAGGTGCCGCCGCCGACGTCGATCGAGCGGTGACCGCGGCCCGACGGGCCTTCGACGACGGCACGTGGGGCGCGGCCGTGGCCGAACGGGAGCGGTCCCGGATCCTGTTGCGGATGGCCGAGCTCGTCCGGGACCGCTTCGACGAGCTGGTCGAGCTCGAGGTCCGCGACTGCGGCAAACCGCTCGCCGACGCACGTGGCGACATCGACGAGGTCGCCTTCATGTTCGAGTACTACGGGGGGTGGGCCACCAAGATCAGCGGCGACATCCCCCCGGTCGGCCCCGACGCGATGAGCCTGGTCGTGAAGGAGCCGGTCGGCGTCTGCGGGCTGATCGTGCCCTGGAACTACCCGATGCTGATGGCCGCCCAGAAGGTCGCCCCGGCGTTGGCCGCCGGCTGCACCGTCGTGCTCAAGCCGGCCGAGCAGACGCCGCTCACCGCGCTGCGGATGGCCGAGATCGCCGAGACGGCCGGCGTCCCCGCCGGTGTGTTCAACGTCGTGACCGGGTACGGCCCCGAGGCCGGCGAGCCGCTGCTGACCCACCCGGCGGTCGACAAGATCAGCTTCACCGGTTCGCGCGACGTCGGCATCCACATCCAGCGCACCTGCGCCGCGCAGCTCAAGCGGGTGACGCTGGAGCTCGGGGGCAAGAGCCCCAACATCGTGTTCGCCGACGCGGACATGACGGGCGCGATCCCCGGGACGTGCGCGGGCGTGTTCGGGAACCAGGGCGAGGTGTGCTCGGCCGGCAGCCGCGTGTTCGTCGAGCGGTCGATCTACGACGACGCGCTCGCCGCGATGACCGCCGAGGCGGCCGCGATCCGGCTCGGGTCGGGCCTCGACCCGGCGACCACGATGGGCCCGCTCGTGTCGGCCGAGCAACGCGACCGTGTGCTCGGCTACGTGGACGTCGGGCGGTCCGAGGGCGCCCACCTGGCGTTCCAGGGCGACGTCCCGACCGATCCCGCACTGGCGAACGGCTACTTCGTCGCTCCGGCCATCTTCGAGGCGACCTCGAACGACCTGCGCATCGCCCGCGAGGAGATCTTCGGGCCGGTGATGACGGTGATCCCGTTCGCCGACGTCGACGACGTCGTCCGACTGGCGAACGACACCGAGTACGGCCTCGCCGCGGCGATCTGGACCCGGGACATCTCCCGCGCGTTGCGGACGGCGAAGGCGGTCCGGGCCGGGGTGGTGTGGATCAACGACAGCCAGCCCGCACCGAGCGAGTCCCTGTGGGGCGGCTACAAGCAGAGCGGCATCGGGCGCGAGCTCGGGCCGTACGCGCTCGACGCGTACCTCGAGACCAAGCAGATCTACGTCAACCTGGGGGGACGATGACCGAACACGCCGAGCAACGAGCCGGGCACCGGGCCGCTCCGGACCCGGACGCGCTGAAGCTGTACTCGTTCCAGGTGTTCACCAAGCTCGACGGCGCGGTGACCGCCGGGATGATCCACCTGGGCGACAAGCTGGGCCTGTTCCGGGCGCTCGCCGGGGCCGACGCCCCGCTGACGAGCGACGAGCTCGCCGCGGCCACCGGTCTCGCCGAGCGGTGGGTGCGGGAGTGGGCCTACAACCAGGCCGCCGGCGGCATCATCGTCGCCGAGACCCCCGACGACCCTGCCGATCCGGCACCTGTGCGCTTCGCGCTGACCCCCGAGGCCGTCGCCGTGCTCGCCAGCCCCGACCACCCGGCGTTCGGGATGGGCATGTTCCACCGGCTCCCGCAGACGATGCGGACCCTCGAGGAGATGCCCGAGAGCTTCGTCACCGGTATCGGCCACGACTACGACAGCCACGGTCCGGAAGGGGCGGTCGGCATCGAGCGCAGCTTCGAGCCGTGGAGCAACGCGTTCTTGGTCCCCGTCGTACTGCCGATGCTCGACGGCGTCGTCGAACGGCTCGAGCGCGGCGCCACCGTCGTCGACGTGGGGTGCGGCGCCGGCAGCGCGCTGCTCCGGATGGCCGAGGCGTTCCCGGCGTCGACGTTCGTCGGGTACGACATCTCCCGGTACGCGCTCGACCGGGCGAACGCCAAGCTCGCCGAGAAGGGGCTGGCCAACGTGGCGTTCCAGGACCCCCGCGACGATCCGATGCCGACCGACGGCTCGGTGGACCTGGTCACGACGTTCGACTGCATCCACGACATGACCGACCCGCAGGGGATGGTGCACGCCCTGCGGGCGATGCTCGCCGAGGACGGCACGTGGCTCCTCGTCGACATCAAGGCGCTCGACACGTTCGCCCAGAACGTCGCGAAGAACCCGATGGCGTCACTGATGTACGGCATCAGCGTGCTGTCGTGCATGTCGTCGGCGCTGAGCGAACCGGGAGGTGCCGGCCTCGGCACGCTCGGCCTGCCGCCCTCGCGGGCGGAGGCGATGGCCCGCGCGGCCGGCTTCACCCGGTTCCGCAAGCTCGACGTCGACCACGCCGTCAACGCCTTCTACGAAGTGAGGCCGTGACCGCGGTTGCTCGTGGACGGGTCGCCATGGATACGACAGCCGCCCGCCCGCCCGGGGCGGCCCCGCTGCATCGCTCGCTGGTCGAGATCGGAACGCCACGATCCGATTCGTGCCAGCAAGCGACATCGCACACCTGCCGCCATCGTGCCGTTCGGGGCGTGCCGGCGGTGCTGACGTGGAACCGCGC